>JAFAHL010000524.1 GCA_019237215.1 Hyphomicrobiales bacterium
TCCTTCGGAGTGCCCTGGAAGATGATTTCGCCGCGATCGATCACGTAGAGCCGATCGGCGATAGCGGCTGCGCTGGTGAGATTTGATTCCGCGAGCAGGAGCGAAATCCCCAAGCCCTTGATCATCATGACGGCATCGCGAAACCGCCTGACCACCACTGGCGCAAGCCCCTCGAAGGCCTCGTCCAGGATCATCAGCGAGGGGGCAAGCGCCATGGCGCGCGCGATCGACACCATCTTCTTCTGCCCGCCACTGAGATTGAGCCCGGGCCGCCCCAAGAACTTGGCGACTTCGGGAAACACCGTCAGCGCTTGCGCCTCGGCGTCGACGCCGCCGGCGGCGCCGCGCGCGGTCTTGTCGGAGAGCCAGCGGCTGATCATGAGGTTCTCGGCCACCGTCAACTCCGGGAAGATGCCGGAATTCTCGGGCGCATAGCCGATGCCGCGCTTGGCGCGCTTGTGCGGCGGCAGTTTGGTGATGTCCTCTCCGCGGAAGCGAATGTGACCCGAGCGCACCGGGAGGAGACCCGTGATGCTTTCGATGATGGTGGTACGCCCGGCGCCGTTGCGCCCGACCAGCGAGACGACCTCCCCGTCGCCGACGCTCAACGTGACGGCGCGCAGGATGTGCGCGGGCCCGCGAAAGGTGTTGATCGCCTCGACCTCGAGCAGCACTCGCTTGTCCTTTGCGACTCAGGCCGACAGCGGCGCACCGAGAAGGATGTTGGCGACGTCCTTGTTCGCCTTGATCTCTTCCGGCGTCCCGTCGGCGAGGAATCTGCCTTCGTGCATCATCACGATGCGGTCCGAGTAGCGGAACACCACGTCCATGTCGTGCTCGATGACGACGGCCGTCACCGCACCCGCGCGCACGACCGAGGATACGGTATCCATGATCTGCGTCTTCTCGCGCGTGCTCACCCCGCTCGTCGGCTCGTCGAGAAAGAGGAGTTTCGGGCGCAGCGCATAAGCCACCGCGACGTCGAGGAGCTTGCGCTCGCCTTGCGCCAAGCCGCCGGCCGGCACGCTGCTCTTGCCGTTGAGCCCGAACCGGCCGAGGACGTCGAAGGTCTCGCTGCGCACATCCTGGTCGTGGTCCGCAAGCGCCGCGATCCTTGCGATCTTGCCCTCGCGCGAGAAGATCGACAACGCGACATTGTCGAAAACGCTAAGCCCGTCGAACAGATTGACGATCTGAAAGCTGCGAGCGATGCCCGCCTTGATCCGTTCGTAGACCGTGGCGAAGGTGACGTCTTGGCCCTCGAACAAGATGCGGCCGCTGTTCGGCTTGAGATGCCCGCTGATCAGATTGACCAGCGAGGTCTTGCCGGCGCCGTTCGAGCCCACGAGCGAGAGAAATTCGCCCTTGTTGACGGTGAAATTCACGTCATCGCAGGCGCGTAAGTCGCCGAACTGCTTGCTGAGATCGATTGTCTCGAGCAGGATCACGAGGATTTCTCCTGCGGCCGCAGCTTGCCCGCCACCGCCGAGATCGCACCTACGATGCCGGTCGGCAACAGCATGACCAGGAGCACGAGGACGACGCCGAGCAGAAGCTGCCAATATTCCGTGGTGGCGACCGCGTAGGTCTTCAGATAGGTGAAGAGCACGCCGCCGACGATCGGACCGGTGAAGTTGCGGAAGCCGCCGAGCAACGTCATGAACACGATCTCGCCCGAGAACGGCCAATACATCACCTCGGGCGTGGTGAGCCCATTGAGCGGCACCCAGAGAATCCCCGCGAGCCCCGTGAACGTTCCGGAAATGAGGAACGAGACCCACCGGAATCGCCGGATGCGCAAGCCGAGGAAGGCGGCGCGGGTTTCGTTGTCGCGAATGGCTTGCAGCGCCTTACCAAAGGGGGAGTGCACGATCACCCACATGATCACGATGCAAATCGCGAACACGCCGAGCACGTAGTAATAATAGGCGTTGATGAATCGCTGGAACGACCCGCCGCCCGTGAAGGCGAGCGTGCCGGCGAGCAGCGTCGGCCGCGCCACGCGCAAGCCGTCCGAGCCCCCAGTGACCCAGAAAAACTTGTAGGCGAGGGTCCACAGCACCTGCGACAGCGCGAGCGTCAAAATGCCGAAGAAGATTCGGGTATGCCGCACGCAGATGTAGCCGAACAGGGCCGATATGACCGCCGCGATCGGCAGCCCGATGAGGACGTAAAGCTCCATCGAATGAATGTCGGCATAGCGCAGCAGGAACGCCACCGAATAGGCGCCGATGCCGAAAAAGGCGGAATGACCGAACGACAACAGCCCGGTATAGCCGAGCAACAGATTGAAGCCGAGCGCGGCGATGGCGGCGATCAGTCCATACGTCAGGAGCTGCGTCTGATAGAGGCCGATATAGGGAGGCAGCAGCGCCAGCAGCACGAGCACGACGGCGGCGGCCGCGAACAACAGCAGCTTGGGCCGATACTGGACGGGGCTGACGGCGGCGGCTGTCATCACGCGGTTCCGAACAAACCGGTCGGTTTGACCAGCAGCACCACGGCCGCGATGAGATAGAGCACGGCAAGCTCGATCTCGGGGAAGAACTGGATGCCCGCGGTGCGCACGAAGCTCACGATCAGCGCCCCGACTAGCGCGCCCTGCAGACTGCCGAGCCCGCCGATCACCACGACGACGAAGGCAAGCACGAGCGCCTCGATGCCCATGCCGAGCACCGCCGCCTGGCTCGGTACGATGATGGCGCCGCCGAGCCCCGCCATGAAACAGCCGATCGCGAACGCGCAGACGTAGATCAAGCCCACATTGAGTCCCAGCGCCGAAGCCATGCGGCGATCCTGCGAGGTCGCGCGCAGCATGACGCCGAATTTGGTGCGGTAAATCACCGCCCAGAGGCCGACCGCGGCGACGGCGCCGATCGCGATGACCACGAGGTTGTAGCCGGGATAGATCAAGCCGCCGATGTGGATGCTGGGCAGCACGTCCATCACCGGGTCGGCCGACAGCGGCAGACCGCCCCACAGCAGGCGAATGACGTCCTCGAGGATCAACAGTAGGCCGAACGTGACGAGCAGCTGGTATTCCTCGGCGCGCCGATAAAACGGGCGCAGCAGCGGCTCGATCACGACGCCGAGCAGCCCGACCGCGCCAGCTCCCACCGGAATCAGGAGAAAGGTCCATCCCGCGGGCACGCCGAGCGCAATGGCGCGCCCGACCAGCCACGCGGTGACGAAGGCGCCGACGGCGTAGAAGGTGCCGTGCGCCATGTTGACGATGCGCATGACGCCGAAAATCAGGCTAAGGCCGGCAGCGATCAGGAACAGAACGGAGGCGTAGAACAGTGAATTGAGGGTTTGGATGATGAGGATCGTCACCGACACGCCCTCTTACAGAGAGCCGCGCCCGCCGAGGACGGGCGCGGCTGATGTTGTCGCAGCACGCACGGGTATCAGAGAATCTCAGCCCGTCGCCTTGGGCCAAGTCTTCTTGATCCAGTCGGCCGCAGCGGTCGACTCATTGTGCCCTTTGCCGGGCTTCGGCCAATTCCCTGGCGCGGTGATATTGCGAATGGGAATGGTGATGACCCGGTCGGGGTCCCAGCTCGCGAACGGGTAAGCCGGCAGGTTCTTGCTGAATCCGGTCACCGCGTCCTTATAGCCCTGGTGGTTGTCGGGCCGGATGTAGATGTAGCCGGACGGAGTATCCATGCCGAGGCCCTCGAGCTGGCTGATGATCGCCTCGTCCTCCGGCCAGCCGCCGGCGAGCTTGTTGGCGCGCTCGATGGCGGTCTTGAGCATGTACAACGACACATAAGCGCCTTCCGACTGGAAGTTCGGGTATTCGTTCCAACGCTTGTAGTAGCGCTGGACGAACGCCTTATTCAGCGGCCAACGGTCGCCACCCGGATAGGTGAAGTAGTAGTTGGAGTGGACGCCCGCGAGCACGCCCTCGGGGTGATCCTTGCCGATGGCGTGGGGTGCCACGCCCAGAGCGAGCGTGGTCGCGACCTTCATCTTGTCGAACAGGCCGTAGCGCAGCGCCTGCTTGTAGAAGGCCACATAGTCGCCGCCCCAGACTGAGGTGTAGAGCAGGTCCGGCTCCGACGAGATGATCTTGGTGATGTGCGCCGTGAAGTCGGTGGTGCCGAGCTTCGGCCAGCTTTCCGATACGACCTCGGTGCCCGGCAGCAGCCGTTCGATCGCCAGGGTGAAGTGCTCGGACGCGTTGCGGCCGTAGCTGTAGTCGGGATGGATGTGGGCGATCTTGCGCACGTTCGGCCAGGTCTGTGCGGTACCGATCGCCGCCGTGATGCCGTCCGCGGATTGAATGTTGGTGATGCGGAACACGTATTTCGGGTTGGGATCGGCCACGTCGAACACGAAGTCCGTGCAGCCGTCGGTGAACATTGTCAGCACGCCGAGTTCCTCGGCCACTGGCGCGAGCGCCGGGCTGTTGCCGCTCGAGATCACGCCGGTGAACAGGTCGATCTTGCCCTCGAGCTTCATGCGCCGAAGCTCCTTGACGTTGGCGTCGGTGCCGGCGGCCTCGTCGGCGGTGATGGTCTCGATCTTGCGCTTGCCGAGCAATCCACCCTCGGCGTTGATCTCTTCCGCCGCCATGATGTGGCCCTTGTGCGACGGCTCGCCGAGCACGGCCGCAGGGCTGGTGAAGAACGTCATGTGACCGGTACGATAGGGGGTATCCGGAATCTTGCCTTTGGCCGGCTCGGTCGCGGCTTTCACGAGTTGGGGTCCGGCAACGAGGCCGGCACCGGCAAGGCCGGTCCCGCCGACCGTGACGCCGAGCGCGCCGAGAAACTTACGTCGATCGACTGTGTTTGGTTTGTCCATGGGCTCCTCCCTGAAGCGCGTTGATTGACGAACGGCGAACGGATGTTGCCTCCGCTACGCCCTCGCGATGATCCTAGCACGCAAGCTTCTCGCGCGCGAATTGCGCAAACGGTCGCGCGGCTGCAGCACCGAGTCCTGACGCGTCTGCGGTCACGATCGATGCCGGGGCTAAGCCACCGCGTCGCGGGGGCCAGCTCTGAGCACAAGCCGCCCATCCGCAACCGGTTGCTCCGGTGCGCCTAAATTGGCCGCCAGCGGCCGAGGCCGCCCGCAGTTTTCCCGCATGATTTCAAGCCATTGGCCTCTTTTCGGCGGCGCTGGTGAGCAACCCCGGCCGAGGTAGCGAGCGCGGGGGGTCTGCCCAACGATTGGGCGTTTGTCTATTTTGACGGCAAGTGGCGGTCCGTTGGTTGGCCGATCGAGCTCGTCGATGTCGGATCAGCGAGGGAACGCAACGGTTTACGGCCCCGTGCGGGCTTGGCACGCCGCTTGCGATTCAACTCGCGCCAACGGCTTTGAGCCGTTTGCCGCGCGTCAACAGAAGGACATCGCGATGCACACATCCATCGGTGCGGTCGCCGAGCGACCGTTCACCCGCCGCTTGCTTGCCGCCACGGCGGGGTTGGCATTCGGCCTTGCGGCGGCGCTTCCCGCCGCGGCCCAAGACACGATCAAAGTCGGCATCCTCCATTCGCTCTCCGGCACCATGGCGATCAGCGAGACCACGCTGAAGGACGTCATGCTCATGTTGATCGAGGAGCAGAACAAGAAGGGAGGCCTGCTCGGCAAGAAGCTCGAAGCGGTGGTGGTCGACCCGGCCTCGAACTGGCCGCTGTTCGCGGAGAAGGCGCGCGAGCTCATCACCAAGGACAAGGTGGCCGTGGTGTTCGGCTGCTGGACCTCGGTGTCGCGCAAATCGGT
>JAFAHL010000643.1 GCA_019237215.1 Hyphomicrobiales bacterium
CCGCGGTTGAAGCTTGTCGTCGACGCCGTAAAGCATGTCCCACACCAACGCGGCACCGTTGCGCACGACGTACTGGGTGTTCCAGATCGGATCGAAATTGGCGAGATCGGCCTGCGGCACGAAGCGCAACACGCGCGCGGCGGCGCGTTGCGAGATCGCGGGGGATGCGAGTCCGCCCGCCGTGGTCAAGACGCCGGCGCCGGCCACCGACTTCAGGAATGCTCTTCGGTCCATGAAGTGCACGTCCCGGTCACGGCAAGTCAGGCGATAGGTTGATGACCGGCGCGAGCGTGTCGCCGGTTGCGGCCATAGCCCACGAAGACGGGCGTACACGCCCTTGAGAGCCCGCGAAGACGGGCGCAAACGCCCTTGAGGCCGCCTGCGGGCTTCGCCAACGCCGCCCACCGGCGCGGCTCAAGCGACCTTGCCGACGCCCCAGAAGAATGGCAGCGGCCCCTTCACCACGCCGCTCACGTTCTTGCGCCAGGCCTGGTAGCCGAGGAAGAAGCCGGTCGGCGCGTAGACCACGTTGTCGAGCGCGGCCTTGTTGAGCCGCCGGATCGCCGCTTTCTCCTCGTCCAAGCTCTTGGCCTCATACCAAGCCGTCACCTGCGTTTCGACCTCCGGCACGTTCGGCCAGCCGAACCACGCCTTCTCGCCGCTGGCGCGCACCCCGATGGCGACCGCCGGATTGGTGCAGTCGGCGCCGGAATGCCAGGTGTGGAACATCTGCCAGCCGCCCTGGCCGGGCGCCGTTTTCATGGAGCGGCGGGCGCCGACCGTGCCCCAGTCGATGGCGGCGAAGTCCACGTTCATCCCAAGGCGCTTGAGCAGGTCGGCGGTGACGTCACCTTGCGCCTTGGTGATCGGCTGGTCCTGGGCGACCAGGCAGGTGACCGGCTGGCCCGCATAGCCGCTTTGCTCCAGCAGTTTCTTGGCGCCATCGAGATTGCGCGGGCCCTTGAGGATCTCGCCGCCTTCCTCGGTGTAGAGCGGCGTGCCCGGAGTGAAGAAGCCCGGCAGCGGTTTCCACAGACTGTCGTCGTCGCCGACGATGGCGCGCATGTAGTCTTCCTGGCTCATCGCCATCAGAATCGCGCGCCGCGCCCGCACGTCGTTGAAGGGCGGGTAGAGGTGGTTCATGCGGAAGCTGCCGATATTGCCGAGCGGATCGGCGATGTCGACCGCGACATTGCGGTTCTTGCGCAACAGCGGCACCAGGTCGGAAATCGGATTCTCCCACCAATCGATCTCGCCGTTCTGCAGCGCGGCGGCGGCGGTCGCGGGGTCCGGCATCACCACCCATTCGACGCGCTCGGCCAGCATTCGCTTGCCGCCCGCGAGCCACGACCCTGGTTCCGAGCGCGGCGCATAGTCGGAAAATTTTTCGAACGCGGCCTTGGCGCCCGGAACCCATTCGTTCTTCATGAAGCGCATGGGGCCGCTGCCGATATATTCGGTAATCTGCTTGAACGGGTCGGTCTTGGCGACGCGCTCAGGCATGATGAAGGCGATCTGGGTGCTGACCTTGCCGAGCGCCAGCAGCATCTTCGGGAACGGCTTCTTGAGCACCCACTTCACGGTGCGATCGTCGACAGCCGTGAGATCCTGCTGGATGCTCCGGATCAAGAGGCCCATCTGGTCGCGCGCGCTCCAGCGCTGGAGGCTCGCCACCACGTCTCTTGCCAGCACCGGCTCGCCGTCGTGAAATTTCAGTCCCGGCCGCAGGCGGAACGTCCAGGTCAATCCGTCGGACGAGACCTCTTCGGCCTCCACCATCTGGCGCTGCGGCTCGAGCTTTTCGTCCATCCCATAGAGCGTGTCCCACACCATCGCGGAGGCATTGCGCACCACGTACTGCGTGCCCCAGATCGGGTCGAAATTCGCGAGATCGGCTTGCGGCACGAAACGAAGCGTGCGCGCCGCAGCGCCCTGCGCGAGCGCCGGGGCGGATAACTTGCCCGTCGCGGCCAAAGTGCCTGCACCTGCAACGGCCTTCAGGAGCGTCCTGCGATCCATGGCTTGATCTCCCAGTTGCGCCGGTCAATCGCTTAGATTTGCGCCACTCTGCCCATTTTATTGGATGCTGGTCCTGGGGTCGAGGGATGACGGAATAACCGGCCGGTTTGTCGCAGCCTCGGAGCAAGCGGCATGCCAGAGCGCATCACAGGCACCGAAGAAGCGACGCATCAAACCGTTTTGCCCGGGTGCGATGGTTTCGGGTGCCACCACTTTCCGGCGATCACGACCGCTTGCGAGGTGATCTTGCGGTCGCCCGTGAGGTGCTCGCCGACGACGTCGACATAATCGAAGCGCCCATCGCTGACGGACAGAATCGTCGCGTCGCCGACGCTCCCCGGCTTGAGGCTGCCGAGCTCGGGCCGCTTCAACGCGAATGCGGCGTTGACGGTCGAAGCGGCGATCACATCGCTCAGCGGCATGCCGAGGCAGAGAAACTTCGACATGGTCGTGACCTGGTCGAATGCCGGTCCGTTGATGCAGAGCGCGTGAACGTCCGACGAGATCGTGTCCGGCAAGAAGCCATTGGCCAGCATGGCGCGTGCGGTCTTGAACGCAAACGAGCCCTTGCCGTGCCCGATGTCGAACAGCACCCCACGCTGCCGCGCTTCGATGACCGCGCGTTTCACGGTGCCTTGCGCGGTCGCCGGCGAGTTCGGGAACGGACGGAACGCGTGAGTGAGCACGTCGCCCGGCCGCAGGCGCGCGATCACCTCTTCGTAGCTCGGCGGCGGGTCGTCGATGTGCGCCATCACCGGCACGCCGACTTCGTCGGCGACCTCGAGCGCGATGTCGAGCGGCACCGTGCCCGAGCGGCCCGAGGCGCGAGCGCCGACGCGGACCTTGATGCCGACGATGATGTCGCGATTGGCATTGGCGACCTCCACCGCATCGATCGGCGCCATCAGTCGGATCTCCTCGCTCTCGCCGACCATCACCCGCGGCGAGAAGGCATA
>JAFAHL010000647.1 GCA_019237215.1 Hyphomicrobiales bacterium
CGCGCCCGGCCCCACCGAGGTGTCGCCAACGAAGAGACCGAAGGGGCCGCCGACGTTCCAGGTCGAGCCGGGCCCGGTCACGGTCACGGTCGGAGTGCCGAGGAAAGGCTGGAAGGTGGCGATGTCCGCGCTGCCCTGGCTGTTGAGCACGCCGCCGTTGCTGATGATGACGGACGCCGGGGCGAAATTGCCGATGATCGTCTGCCCGGTGACGGTCACGCTCGAGCCCGCTCCGGTGATCACTGCGCTGCCGGCAACGCCGAAATTGGTGGTCGTGAGCGTGCCGCCGTTGGTGACGGTAAGGGTTCCGGCGTCGACGATGGTCGAGCCGCCGACGGTGAACGAGCCGCCGCTGATCGTGAGCGCCGGGCCCGCGCAGAAGCCGCAGAGCGTGAGATCGCCGCCGATGGAGCCGATATTGCCGCCGAAGCTGGCGCCGGTCAGCGTCAGCGAATCCGTGTTGTCGAGCTCCATCGAGCCGGCACCGGAGAACTTACCGGAGAACGTGGTGCCGCCGTTGTCTACGATGCTCAGCAGGGAAAACGGATTGGAAGGTCCGATCGTGACCGTGCCGCCGCCCGCGAGCGACCCGATCTCGACAAAGGCCCCATCGCCGACCGTCAGGGCCGAGCCTGCGTTGACGGTGAAGGCCGGCGCGAATGAGGAGTTGTTGATGATGCCGCCGGTGATGGTGAAGACTGCGCCGGTCTGAACGGTGAACGAATAAGCCGGCGCTGCAGCGGTGAACTCCATCGTGTTGATCGACGTGGGGCCTGGGCCCGAGATGGTGACCGACGTGCGGGTACTAATGTCGAACGTCGCCGTGCCGTCCGGCACGGCCAGCGAGCTCCAGTTCGTTGCCTGGGTCCATTCGTTAGGAGCTGGCGGCGCGCCGCCGTTCCAGGTGCCGTCAACCGCGTGCGCGGTACTCGGCGCCAACATAGCGAGCGCGCCGAGCCAGACGCTGCCGAGCAGCGTCGCGCGGCTGCGCACCGCCGGTGCCGATGTCGCCGCGATCCGGATCGCGCTGCCGCAAAGCGCAGCGCACGGTGCCGCGGCGCGTGTTGCCTGCGGACGCCACCCGTATGAACGCATACCCCAACCCTTGCGGGCGGCTCCCGCCGCGCTTCCCCATCATCGCCCGCGCCGTCCCGCGCGGGTGAACAGTCGCCCCGCCGGCAACGCTACGGGCGGAACCGGTTACGATCAATTCGCGATGGCACGTCTCGGCGAGGATTGCCGCCGCCTGTGGCTTTCCCGCCACGCGGGCTGCATCACGCCGCTGGGTCAGCCGTTGACCCGTTGACGCATGCGACCACGGCGACGGCAGAACCCCCGAACTTCTGCTAGAAACACCTCAAACGCCGGCATCCTCTCCGGCGCCGGAACGTTAACCAATTCCGCGGAGCATATGATGTCGCCCGTGTCGCGCCGCTTCGTCCTCACCGGCGCCGCGCTGACCACGGCATCGCTCCTCGTTCCCATCAGCGCCCGGCCTAGCCGCGCCGCGGAGAGCTACGAGATCACCGATTGGATCGTGATCGCGCCGAGCGGAGAGGTGACGCTCGCCCTCTCGCAGCCGGAGGTGGGGCAGGGCTCGTATACCGCGTTGCCGCAGATTCTCGCCGACGAGCTCGACGCCGATTGGGAGCGCGTCAAGGTCCGGTTCGTGACCGGCAAGGCGGCTTACAAGATCGCGTTCCGGCAGGAGCCGCCGGCGCAGAAGGAGGGCGCCTCGATGTCGACCACGGCGCTCTATGCGCGCCTGCGTAGCGCCGGCGCCGCCGCCCGCGAGTTGCTCATTCGCGCCGCGGCGCAGACGTGGAACGTCGATGCCGCAGTGCCGCACCGAGAACGGCTTCGTCATCAATGCGCGCGGCGAGCGGCTCTCGTACGGGCAACTTGCCGCTAGCGCCGCCAAGCTGCCGCTCAGCGCCACGCCGCCGCTCAAGCAGCGCAGCCAATTTCGCCTCATCGGCCGGCCGGTGGCGCGCTTGGATACGCCGGCCAAATGCAACGGCAGCGCGATCTTTGGCATCGACGTGGTGGTCCCCGGGATGCTCAACGCCGCGATCAAGAGCGCGCGCGCGTTCAGCGGGCAGGTGACCGCGATCAACAACGAAGCCGATATTCTCAAAATGCCCGGGGTGCGCGCGGTGGTGAAGCTCGCGGCGCTCGCCATCGCCAACGAAGACGCCG
>JAFAHL010000775.1 GCA_019237215.1 Hyphomicrobiales bacterium
ACCGAAACCGGATAGGCTCGTATTCGTCTTCGGGATGGTGGTCGCGATGGCGGTGACCATCCTGGCGATCACGACGTGGGCGGCTCCTCCGAAAGCTGAGAGCGATTCGGCTGCGCCGATTTCGCCGCGGCAAACGATTTACCGGCCCGAACGCTGGAATTTGTACTGAGGGGTCGCCGAGCCAGCGCCCGTGGAGTGAGCCCTGAGCGGTCCTCGTCCCCCTGGAAAGGCGCCACGATCAAATGCACGCACTTTGCGCTTGACTCGCGTAACGAGAATCTTCCAGAAAAGCGTATTCACCGAAACTACGCCAGCCGCCCGGCGGGAGACCGCGTCGGGTTTTTTATTGCGCGCCCGCAAGCCGCGGCCGCGCAAGGCGTGGACTTGAGGACGCGAGCAGCGCGATGCAAACCGTCGGTTGCAGAAACGAGTGGCCATTGTTTCGCGACTGTTCTTTACAATGAAAATGCCTACCAGAGCGTGTGGAGGCGCAAACAACCTGCTCGCAGCGCAAGCGATGGAGGTGCGAACGAGCGCGAGTGTCTCGTTGAGCGCTATGCCGACCGCGCCGCGCGCCGATCTGAGGATGCTTGGCCGCCGACGGGCGCTTCCGCCGCCTCGCGCGTCCCGGGTGGATTCAAGGCCGCGGCGACCGCGTCGTCGACGCGCTCGAGCCACACGAAACGCACCTGCGCCCGCGCCGCCTCGGGCACATCCTCCAGGTCCTTTTGGTTGCGCGCCGGCAGCAGCACCGTGGTGATGCCGGCGCGCGCCGCCGCCAGCACCTTCTCCTTCACGCCGCCGATGGGAAGCACCAGCCCGCGCAGCGAGATTTCTCCGGTCATCGCCACGTCGTTGCGCGCGGTGCGGCCGGTGAGCAACGAAGCCAGCGCCACGAACATGGCGACACCGGCGCTCGGGCCGTCCTTGGGAATGGCCCCCGCCGGCACGTGGATGTGCACGTCGGACTTTTCGAACAGCGCCACATCGAAGCCGAGATCCGGCGCGCGCGCCTTCGCCAGCGTAAGGGCCGCCTGCGCGCTTTCCCGCATCACCTCGCCGAGCTGGCCGGTAAGGATGAGCTTGCCGCTGCCCGGAACCCGCGTCGCCTCGATGAACAGGATGTCGCCGCCAGTCGGCGTCCAGGCCAGTCCGGTGGCGACGCCGGGCACGCTCGTGCGCATCGCGACCTCGTTCTCGAACCGCCGCGGCCCGAGAATGGGGGGCAACGCGCCACTATCGATGCGCATGCGCTCGACGCCGCCTTCGGCCACGCGCATGGCGACATGGCGGCAGACGGCGCCGATCAGCCGCTCCAAATTGCGCACGCCCGCTTCGCGCGTGTAGTCGCGAATGATCGTCCTGATGGCGTCCTCGGTGATCTCGCACTGCTGCGCGGTCAGGCCGTTCGCTTCGAGCTGGCGCTTGAGCAGATAGCGCCTGGCGATTTCGAGCTTTTCGTCCTCGGTGTACCCGGGAAGCTCGATGATCTCCATGCGGTCGCGCACGGGGCCGGGAATGGTATCGAGCACGTTGGCGGTCGCGATGAACATCACCTTCGAGAGATCGAAAGCCACGCCGAGATAATTGTCGCGGAAGGTCGAATTCTGCTCGGGGTCCAGCACCTCGAGCAGCGCGAACGACGGATCGCCGTGGAAACCGACGCCGAGCTTGTCGACCTCGTCGAGCATCATCACGGGATTGCGCGTTCCGGCCTTGCGGATCGATTGGATGATGTTGCCGGGCAGCGCGCCGATATAGGTGCGACGATGCCCTCTGATCTCGGCCTCGTCGTGCACGCCGCCGAGGCTCAGGCGAACGAACTTGCGGCCGGTGGCGCGCGCGATGCTCTGCCCGAGCGAGGTCTTGCCCACGCCCGGCGGGCCGACGAAGCACAGAATCGGGCTCTTGCCGTCGGGGTTGAGCTTGCGCACCGCGAGATACTCGAGAATGCGCCGCTTGATCTTGGGAAGTCCGTAATGATCCTCATCGAGTATGCGCCGCGCTTCGGCGACGTCGATGGTGTCGGTGTCGAGTTTCGACCAGGGCAGATCGATGAGCCAGTCCAAATAGGCTCGGATCATCCCGTATTCGGCGGCGGCCTCGGGCATGCGTTCGAGTCGCTTGAGCTCTTTCGTGGCCTGGTCCTTGGCCTCCTTCGGCATCCCGGCTTTCTCGATCGCCTCGCGCAACTCGGCGAGCTCGACCGATTTTTCGTCACCCTCGCCCAACTCCTTCTGAATGTGGCGCAGCTGCTCGCGCAGGATATGCTCGCGCTGCTGCGAGGAGAGCGACTGCTGGGTTTGCTCGCCGATCTGCTTGGAGAGCTTGAGCACCTCGATGCGCTGCGCCAGCAACGCCAGCACTTTGTCGAGCCGCTCCTTGATATCGACCGTTTCCAGCACGTCCTGTTTTTCCGCCGGCTTGGCGTCGAGAATGCCGGCGATGAAATCGGCGAGCGCCGAGGCCGAATCGAGATTCTCGATGGTCGCGGCCACCTCCATGGGGACGTTCGGCAGCAGCTCGATTGCTTCGCGGGCGCGCGTTCGGACCAGGCCGACACGCGCCTCGATCTCGGGCGTCATCACCTCGGCGATGCCGATTTCCTCGACGCGCGCCACCAAAAACGGAAACCCGCGCAGGTACTCGAGCACGCGAAAGCGCCGCACGCCTTGCGCGACCACGTGATGCGTGCCGTCGGGAGCGGTGACGTAGCGCAGAACCTGCGCGGCGGTCCCCACGCGGTGCAGCTGCTCGGGCGTCGGCTCCTCGACCGCGGGATCGGTCTGCAGGATGACGCCGAGCATGCGCTGGCTGCGAACCGCCTCCTGAGCAGCCGCGATGGACGATTTGCGCCCGATCGACAAGGGCAGCACGATCCCGGGAAACAGCACGGTCTGCCGCACCGGCAGCAGGATCATGCTGTCCGGCGGAAGCGGCGGATGGCCGCCTTGATCGGCTGTTGTTTGCTCGGCCTGATCTGCCATGGCGCGTGCCTACCCAATATCAACGCCGCGGCGTCAGACTCAGCAGAAGGCAGCCGTTCACGAGCGACGAGCGGCCCACTTGCCATTGCGCGCCCGGAAGACGTATCCGTCGCTCAAAGCGCCCATGCGGTATCTCCAGGCGATGAATCGCAGTGCCGCGCGCGACCGTCGGCAGCCGCCGCACCCCGGCGATGAGCAGCGCATCTCGGTCGATCGAGACCTCGATATCCTGCGGCTCGACGCCGGGAAGCGCTGCAACGATCGTCAGCTCGCGCTCGCTCTCGAATACATCGACCGGAGGCTCCCAGTTCGCCGCTGCTGCGGGCGCGAGGCCGGGCCGGAAGAACTGACGATGCAATTGCTCCGCCCGCTCGATCATCGCGCAGGCTTCGGCCCACATCCAACTTCTCGGATCGGCTGCGGTCATTGCGGTGTCCTCGACCAGCTCATGTCTTAGATATTCGAAGGCATTCTAGCAAGTTTGGGCCGCGCGGGCGGATCCGCCGATCGGCGCACGTTGTCGTGAAGAGGCTAGGCCGCGGCGAGAAGGCCAACCAGGAACGCGGTTTGCGCGCGCAAACGAAAGCGTGTTACCGCTGGCGGGCGTTCGGACTTGGGAGCGAGCACCGCCATGCCTCGGTACCATTTTCATATCACCAACGGGCAAGAAAGCCTGGACAATCCAAAGGGAATGGACTTGCCGGGCAACGCCGCGGCGCGTCAGGAGGCGGTGGTGCTGGCAAGTGAACTCAGACACGGCAAAGTCAAGCCGGGCCGGACCTGGCAGGGATGGTTCGTCACCGTGGTGGACCAGCACGGGCAC
>JAFAHL010000778.1 GCA_019237215.1 Hyphomicrobiales bacterium
GAAAGCGTGACATGAGCGCATTCGAAGACGCGGCCTATACCATGGCGGCGGTCACCGCCACGGTCGCGCTGTTTCGGGCTCTGGTCAGAAAGGGCGTCCTCACCCGCGACGAAGCGGTGAGGGTTCTCCTCGATGAAGCGGTGTCGAGGGCCATCCAGGCCGAAGCACCGCATGCGGGGGAGGCGCCCAACGACGTGAACCGCCAATGCGCGGAGATCCTGAAATTCATCGCGGAGAAGCTTTGACGTTTTTCAGGCGTATACTGTCGTCCCCGCGTAAGCGGGGACGACGCAATGTGGTGCCGAGTCAATCAGAGCTGATGACTCGGATTGGGTATGAGACGTCACGGCGCGTTCGGCTGTTCCGCCAGGCGCAATCCGATCAGGTGGTCGAGCGTCGCCTGTTCCTTCAGCAAGTCTCGCGAGCGCGCGCGGTGCACGATGTTGCCGCGCTCGAGCACGATCGCGTCGTCGGTTAACGACAGTGCGACCTCGGTGTGCTGCTCGACCAGGATGAAGGCTGTGCCTTCGTCCGCGGTCATGCGCCGGATGGCCGCGGCCAGCTCCTCGACGATGATCGGGGCGAGCCCCTCCAGCGGCTCGTCGAGCAACAGCAGCGTCGGATTGGTCATCAGCGCGCGCGCGATCGCCAGCATCTGCTGTTCGCCGCCCGACAGGTGATTGCCCTTGCTGGCGCGCCGCTCGTTCAAACGCGGAAACAAGTCGTAAACCGCCTCGAGATCCCACCGGCCCGGTCGCGACCCGACCACGAGGTTTTCCTCGACGCTGAGCGAGGGAAAGATTTCGCGTTCCTGCGCCACCCAGCCCAGCCCGGTGCGCGCGCGCCAATGCGGGGCAACACGCGTGATGTCGCGCCCGCGCCAAACGACGGCGCCGCGGCTCACGCGGGTGAAGCCCATGATGGTGAGGAGCAGCGTCGACTTGCCGACGCCGTTGCGTCCGAGCACGGCGAGGCTACCGCCGGCGGCGACAGCGAATGTGATGCCGTCGAGCACGATGGCGTCGCCGTAACCGGCGCGCACGTCGTTGAGCGCGAGCAACGCCTCAGCCATGGCGCGCGCGACCCAGGTAGACCTCGCGCACGCGCACATCGGCGGCGATTTCCTTGGGCGTGCCCTGCAGCAGAATCCGTCCTGCCGCCATCACGATGATGCGATGTGCAAAACGGAACACGACGTTCATGTCGTGCTCGATGAACAGCACCGCAATCTCCTGCGACAGGCCGGCGATGACCGAGAACAGCTCGGCGCTCTCTTGCTGCGGCACGCCGGCCGCCGGCTCGTCGAGCAGCAGCACCTTCGGCTTGGTGGCAAGCGCGAGCGCGATCTCCAACAGCCGCTGCTGGCCATAGGCGAGCTCGCGGGTCGGCCGATGGCAGCTCGCGGCGAGCCGCAGCGACAGCAGGATCGCATACGCCTCCTCAATCGCATCGCCATAGGCGGAGAGCTTCTCCCACCAGCTGCCGGCGTAGCCGCGCCGTTCGCACACCGCGAGCGTCACCGCCTCGAGCGCGCTGAGGTGGGGAAACAACGTGTTGATCTGAAAGGTGCGCACGAGGCCGCATTTGACCCGCTCCTCGGGCTTGAGCATCGTGATCTCGTCTGCTCCGAGAAAGATCTGTCCTTTGTCGGGCTTGAGCATGCCGGTGATCAGATTGATCAGCGTGGTCTTGCCGGCGCCGTTCGGCCCGATCAGCGCATAGCGCTCGCCGGGCGGGAGCTCGAGCTCGATGTCGCTCGCGACGACGAGCGAGCCGAAGCTCTTGTCCAAGCCGCGCGTCGACAGCGCCGCGGTGCTCACGCTCGACTCCGCTCGAAAAAGCGGACGAGCCGCGCCGCTCCGCCGAGGATACCGTTGGGCAGGAAGATCACCACGGCGACCAGCAGCGTTCCGATCCAGAAATACCAGTATTGCGGGTTGATGCCGGAGAACTGGTCGCGCGCCACCATGTAGATGATCGCACCCACGAGGCCGCCATAGAGCCGCCCGGCGCCGCCGAGGATGAGGATCACCAGCACGTCGGCGGAGCGCGCAAAGCTCAGCGTTTCGAGCGAGACCGTCTCCGTCGTCTGGGCGAGCAAGGCGCCGGCCACGCCGGCCATCACCGCGGCGATGGTGTAGACCTTGCGGATATGCGCGCGGGTCGGCGCCCCGATCGCAGGCATGCGGATCGCATTCTCGCGAATGCCTCGCAAAGCGAGCCCGAACGGCGAGTTGATCAATCGCCGCGCCACCAGGAAGCAGACGAACAGCACCGCGAGCGAATAGGTGTAAGCGGTGGTGCCGTAGAGATCGAATTGGAAAACGCCGAAGAGCTTCCACATGCGCACGCCCTGCAGGCCGTCGGCGCCGCCGGTCAACCAGCTCGCGCTGTTGGCCGCCTCGGCCAGCAACAGGCCGAGACCGAGCGTGATCATGATCAGCGCGAGGTGGCGGAAACGGGCAATGATGAAGCTCGTGAGATATCCGAGCACGCCGGCGGCCGCCGCGGCGATCACCAGACCGGTCAGCGGCTCGCCCCACCCCCATTTCGCGATCAGCCCGGCGGCGTAGGAGGCGAAGCCGAAATAGGCGGCGTGGCCGAGCGACACGATGCCGGCATAACCGAGAATGAGATCGAGCGATAACGCGAACAGCGCGGTGATGGCGATCTGACTCGCCAGCACGAGGTAGTTGGGCGTGAGCACGAAGGGAAGCAGGGTTGCGAGCCAGAACGCGATCTCCGCCGGCCGCCAGCGGATCTGCGCCTCGAGATAGCGTTGCGGCTCAGCCACCGCGGAAGACGTCACCACACTAGCGTCTCCCGAACAGGCCGACCGGCCGCCACATCAGCAGCGCCACCATGACGAAATAGATCAGAAACGCGCCAAGCTCGGGAAAATAATATTTGCCCGCCATGTCGCTGATGCCGAGCAGGCTCGCGGCGACGAACGAGCCGGCGATGGAGCCGAGCCCGCCGACGGCGACGACGATCAGGACGTAGATGAGATAGGTGAAGGCAAATGCGTGATCGAGTCCGACGATCTCGATGGCGAGCGCGCCGCCGAGGCCAGCAAGCCCGCTGCCGAGTGCAAAAGTGATGGCGAAGACGCGATCGACGTCGATGCCCAGCGCCCGCGCCATGCGCTGGTTGTCGACGGCGGCGCGCACCTGCGCGCCGAAGCGGGTGTATTCGAGCGCCGCAACCAGCGCCGCCGTGATCGCAATCGACACGGCGATCAGGAACAGCCGGTACACGCCGAGGCTCTGGCCCCAGACCGAGACGCTGCCGCGCAGATACAACGGCAGGTTCAGCGGCTGCTGGATGGTGCCGTAGATATAGGCTGCAACCGCGACCGAGACGAAGACGATGCCGATCGTCAGCAGGCACTGGTCGAGATCGCTCGCGCGATAGAGTCGCCGATAGAGCACGCGCTCGAACACCACGCTCACCAGCGCCGCCGAAACAAAGGCCAACGGCAGACTGGCCAGGAACGGCCAACCGAGCTCGTTCGTCAGCGTCACGGTGACGAAGCCGCCGAGCATGGCGAAGCTGCAGTGCGCCAGGTTGACGAAATTCATCATGCCGAGCGTCACCGACAAGCCGACCGACAGGATGAACAGCAGCATCCCATAGGCGAAGCCGTCGAACAGGACGCCGAAGACGGAGGCAATCATGCCGGAGCCCGAGCGATGATCCGCATGATCGGTTCCCTAATTCTTCATATCGGCCTTGAACGGATCCTTGACGTTGTCGATCTTGTCGAACTCGACGTTGACGATTTGTCCGCCGACCTTCTCCACGCGCCGGATATAGACGGTCTGGATGACGTCGCGCGTCTGCGGATCGATCGTCATCGGGCCGCGCGGGCTCT
>JAFAHL010000218.1 GCA_019237215.1 Hyphomicrobiales bacterium
TATTGCGACAAGCGCGCGTTGACGCTCATCCAATACACGGGCTTTCTCGACTCCATCAACGCCATCCGCGGCGTCGCGGTCGAGTATCGCCAGCCGATCTGCATGATGATCGGGTTGCTCGGACACGATCCCTCGACGCCGCCGCGCAATTCGCCGCGTTATGGCGTGCGCATCATCGAGCCGATCCTCGACGCCATGGGCATCCCGCATCGCCTGATCAATGAAGACGCCGACGTCGCGAAAATCCGTCCCGCGATCGAGGATGCCTACGCGGCCTCGCATCCAGTTGCGCTCCTGATCGGCCGCAGGCCTTCCGCGTCATGATGAAGCGAGACGAGTGCTTCCGCGCGCTCGCGCGGCACGTGACCGACGAAGTCGTGGTCGCGACCTACAGTTCCGCCGTCGACTGGCTCGCACTCGGCGAGCGCGCGCTCAATTACTTTTCAGTGGGCGCGATGGGGCTCGATTCCTCGCACGCGCTCGGACTGGCGCTGGGCCGGCCGGACAAGCGCATCATCTGTCTGCAGGGCGACGGCAGTCTGCTGATGAATCTCGGATGCCTCGTGACCATCGCCGCAGCGGCGCCCAAGAACCTCGTCCATATGGTCGTGCAGAACGGAACCTACGAGGCGAACGGCTCCCATCTGATCCCGAACACCAAGGTCGAATTCGCCGCGATGGCGCGCTCGGCCGGCTACGCGCACGTACATGAGTTTTCGGAACTGGTCAATTTCGAGCAGCAGGCCGCGCACGTCCTCAGGCAGGACGGCCCGGTGTTCGCAACGCTTTATGTGGAGCGATCGAAGCCGCTCACTTACGACTATGCAAACCTCTACGATCCGGCACGGCGCGTCGCGCTCAAGGCGGCGCTGCGGGCAGGGTAGCGGGGCCCCGGATTTCCCTTCGCTCATCCGGGCTACGAGCTGGCTCCCTGTAAACAACAGGGGAAAATACAGGCCGGAGCGCAGATCACCGCGTATTTATGGGCTTTGTTCGAGGCCGGCGCGGCAAATAACAGGACGATAACAGGACGATAACAGGACAAGAACAGGAAAAGGCGGCGCGTCAGTCATTTTTTTCGCGGATCAACAACGCGCGATAAAAAGCCCGCAGCAGTATCCCGCGCGGGCCGTCATGCGCAGTTTTGGTGAATATTCTTTTCTGGAAGATTCTCGTTATGCGAGTCAACAAAAATCTTTCGGGCCACGTTAGCGCCACATACTCGGTGCGCTCCCCTCCCCCTTGTGGGGAGGGGTTGGGGGTGGGGGTAGTGCGAGTCGTTCATAGGTGGCGCCATCGTCGTCTCGCCGCGTCACCCCCCTCCCAACCCTCCCCCAGCCGGCGGCGGGCTTGCCCGCTTCCGGCCATTATAAGAGTGACCAAACCCCGGCAAGCCGGGGTTTGGTTGGGGGGAGGGAGCATACCGAGTTCGCCGCTCGCGCTGATTCCATCTCACACGAACGCACCCTATTTCGCCGCCGCGACCTGGCTCGCGGCTTCCGGCACGACCAGGCGGTATCCGACCCCGAGCTCGGTCAAGAGTATCCGGGGCTGCGTCGGGTCGACCTCGATCTTCTGCCGGAGCTTGCGCACGAAGATGCGCAGGTAATGCGTGTCGTGTACGTGGATCGAGCCCCACACCTCTTTCAAAAGATGCTGGTGCGTGACGACATTCCCCGCGTGCTGTGCGAGGACCTGCAAAAGCCGGTACTCCTTCGGTGTCAGCGTCAGGCGCTGCCCGTTGAGCATCACCGCGCGGGCGGCGAAATCGATGGTGAGCGGCCCCACCTTCACCGTAGGCTCGCCGCTCGCTGCACGGGACTGCCGGCGCAACGCGACGCGCACGCGCGCGAGCAACTCTGCCATGCCGAACGGCTTCACGACGTAGTCGTCGGCGCCGAGTTCGAGGAGATGCACCTTTTCCGCCTCGCTGGAGCGCACCGAGAGCACGATGATCGGGACGGTCGACCAGGAGCGGATGCGCTCGACAACATCGGCGCCGTCCATATCGGGCAGGCCGAGGTCGACGATGACGAGATCGATGGGCCGCAGCGTCGCGCCA
>JAFAHL010000363.1 GCA_019237215.1 Hyphomicrobiales bacterium
GAGGCGCGGGTGCGCGGGCCCAACATCATGCCGGGCTATTGGCGCCAGCATGACCTCACCGCGCAGGCCTTCGATGACGAGGGCTTCTACAAGCTCGGCGATGCGCTCAAATTCGAAGACCCCGGCGATCCGCGCGCGGGCCTCCTGTTCGACGGCCGCGTCGCCGAAGACTTCAAACTGACCACCGGCACCTGGGTGAACGTCGGACCGCTGCGCGCTCGCCTGCTGGCGCAGCTCGAGCCTTATGCGCGCGACGTGGTCATCGCCGGCGCCGATCGCGACGAGATCGGCGCGCTGATCTTTCCGAACCTCGAGGCTTGTCGAACGCTCGCCGCTGCCGCTGCCGACGTGACCTGCGACGCGCGCCTGCGCAAGGAATTGCGCGCGCGGCTCAGCGCGTTTGCAAGGACCAGCACCGGCAGCTCGAAACGCGTCTGCCGCGCCATTCTCGTCGGCGAGCCGCCCTCGCTCGATGCCGGCGAGATGACCGACAAGGGCTCGATCAATCAGCGCGCGGTGCTCGAGCGCCGCGCCGATCTCGTCGCCGAGCTCTATGCGCCCGAGCCGTCGCCGCGCGTGCTCGTGCTCGAGGAGGGAGCGTGACGATGGCAGGCAAGCCAGCCGGGCTGACCGCGAGCTGGAGCGAGGTGTGGCTGCTTGACGGCGTGCGCACGCCGTTCGCCGACTACAACGGCGCGTTGGCGCAGGTCTCCCCCACCGATCTCGGCATCAAGGCGGCGCGCGCAGTGTTCGCGCGGTCGGGCGTGTCGCCACGGGATGTCGGCGCCGTCATTACCGGCTCGATGGCGCAGGCGAGCTTCGATACCTACTGCCTGCCGCGTCATGTCGCTCTCTATTCGGACGTGCCGATCGAGGTGCCGGCACATATGGTGCAGCGGGTGTGCGGCACCGGTCTCGAAGTGCTGATGCAGGCCGCGGATTTCGTCACGCACAAGGAGATCGAGCTCACGCTGTGCGTGGGCGCGGAGTCCATGAGCCGCAACCCGGTCGCCTCCTACACCATGCGCGATGGCTTCCGCATGGGCGGCGTCGATTTCAAGGATTTTCTCTGGGAAGCGCTGCGCGATCCGGCGGCCGACGTGAGCATGGGCGACACGGCGGAGAACCTCGCGCGGCAGTACCAGATCACGCGCGGCGAGGTCGACGCTTTCGCCGCGCAGAGCTTCGAGCGCGCGGTCGCGGCGCAGACATCGGGCTTCCTTGCCGGCGAGATCACGCCGGTCAAGAACGAGACCTTCGAACGCGCGCCCTATCAGCCGCGCGCGCTCAAGCTCAAGGGCGTCAAAGAGCTTGCCGCCGACACCCATGTGCGCCCCTCCCCGCTGGCGACGCTCGCCGCCATCCGGCCGGCCTTCGGCGGGGTGCAGACCGGCGGCAATTCCTCGGCCATCGTCGACGGCGCGGCGGCGGCGCTCGTCGCCTCCTCCGACTACGTCAACACTTCCAGCAAGGCCGCGCTCGCGCGCGTTCGCGCTGGCGCCACCGTGGGCGTGCCGCCGGAAATCATGGGCATCGGCCCGGTGCCGGCGATCAAGGCCGT
The DNA here is from genome assembly GCA_019237215.1 of Hyphomicrobiales bacterium. Classification (GTDB taxonomy): domain Bacteria; phylum Pseudomonadota; class Alphaproteobacteria; order Rhizobiales; family Xanthobacteraceae; genus VAZQ01. The sequence goes on from JAFAHL010000363.1 coordinate 1,562, forward strand.
GCTCGAGCGCGCCGGCCTCAAGCTTTCGGATATCGATCGTTTCGAGATCAACGAAGCGTTCAGCGCGCAAGTGATGGCGTGTGCACGCGAACTCGGCATCGACGAGGCCAAGCTCAACGTCAACGGCGGCGCCATCGCCATCGGCCATCCCTTGGGCGCGACCGGCGTGCGGCTCACGCTCACGCTCGCGCGCGAGCTCAAGCGCGCGCGGCTGCGCTACGGCATCGCCGCGGCCTGCATTGGCGGGGGCCAGGGCATCGCGCTGCTCGTCGAGAATCCCGACCTCCCACCCCCACGGAAGAACTGAGCATGGACATCAAAGGACACGCCGCGGTCGTCACCGGCGGCGCCTCCGGCCTCGGCGCCGCGACCGCGAGCGAGCTCGCCCGCGCCGGCGCCAGCGTCACGGTGCTCGACGTCAATCTCGACGGCGCCCGCGCGGTGGCGGAGAAGATCGGCGGCGAGGCGCTCTATTGCGACGTGACCCATGCCGAGCAAGCGGCCGCCGCGCTGGGTGAGGCGCGCGACAAGCACGGCGCGGCGCGCATCCTGATCAATTGCGCCGGCGTCGGGCCAGCCAAGCGCATCGTCGGCCGCGACGGGCCGATGCCGCTCGCGGATTTCGAGCGCGTCGTCAACATCAACCTGGTCGGCAGCTTCAACGCCATGCGACTGATCGCGGCCGACATGCAAAGCTTGAGCCCGCTCGCCGACGGGGAGCGCGGCGTCATCATCATGACCGCGTCGATCGCCGCCTTCGAAGGACAAATCGGCCAAGCCGCCTATTCCGCGTCCAAGGGCGGCATCGCCGCGCTGACGCTGCCGGCGGCGCGCGAGTTCGCGCAGTTCGGCATTCGCGTCAACGCCATCGCGCCGGGCATCTTTCACACGCCGATGCTGATGGCGTTGCCGCAGGAAGCGCAGCAGAGCCTCGCGGCGGCGGTGCCGTTTCCCAAGCTGCTCGGCCGACCCGATCAGTTCGCGGCGCTGGCGCGCCACGTCATCGAGAACACGTATATCAACGGCGCGGTGATCCGCCTCGACGGCGCGCTGCGGCTTGCCCCGCGCTGAGCGACCGCGAGGACAGCGCATGCTCGTCAACCGCCGCCTCGTGCGCATCGAATGGGGGGATTGCGATCCCGCCGGGATCGTCTATTACCCGCGCTATTTCGCCATGTTCGACGCGAGCACGACGGCGCTGCTCGAGCGCGCGCTCGGCATGAGCAAATACGATTACCTCAAGGCCTACGATTTCGCCGGCCATCCGCTGGTCAACGCCCACTCCCGCTTTCTCATCGCCACCAGGTTCGGCGACGAGGTCATGATCGAGACCGCGGTCACGGCGCTGCGCCGCTCGAGCTTCAACGTGCACCACCGCCTGTTCAAGGACGGCGCGCTCGCGGTCGAAGGCTTCGAGACCCGGGTGTGGGTGCAAGGCGACCCCACAAAGGGCACGATGAAAGCCAAGCCCTTGCCGCCAGCCGTGATCGAGCGCCTGTCGCAGAAGTAAGGCGCGGATTTGGTGCGCGTGACGCGATCGCGCAGTCACGACGGCGCAAGGTTCGAGCCGCCAATGGGGCGCCGATAGTCCGTCGTCCGCGTGTCCGCTGCGTCGAATAGAGGGACGCGATCCGCGGCCAAGGTCGCGTCCGCCGCGAACGCCGTCATCGTTTCATAGTCGCGTCTCGCCCAGGTCGCGACCGGAACCGGGCCGGTGAGCAGCATGAAATAGTCGTATCGGGCGCGGCGATCGTTCGCCATGATGAACTGGTAGTGCAGACGGAAGAAGTCGAAGCGCAGGCGCCGGAAGAGTTGCGGCGACAGCATATCGCGGAAGCGCAGCATCCAGATCCAAGGATTGCAGCGCGCCTCCCCGGCATGCGCGCCAATTCCTTCGACGGGATCGAAATCCCAAAAATTCATGATGTCCGCGCGCGACTGGCAGTCGACCCACACAATGGACGGCTCGGCCGCGAGCCGCGCGGTGACGGCGCGCAGCCGCGCGGCCTTGGGATGCAGCGCCGCGCCCGGCGCGATCGAGCCGAGCGTGAGCAGCACCAGCGGCGGTCCGCGGCGGCCGATATCGCCATCGCGCTCGAGCGCACGCGCGATGACCGCCGGCGCCAAGGCGCCGCCGCCACTGTGACCGACAACGATGATCTCGTCGGCGGCGTCGGCGCGGACGGCGGCGATGAGGCGCTCGGCGCAGGCGTCGATCAGCGGATCGAAGCATGACCGCTCGCCCCGCGCGAACGCGCACAGGTGCGGCCAGTGACTGTTGATTTGCACCACGAACCAGCGGTCAGCGAGCGGTCGCAGCAAAGCGAAGATCGCTAACGCGCAGGCAATGCCGATGACGAGCGCCAGCAGCACCGGCAAGCCCAGAGCGTGCGCCGCGCCATAGGCGATGAGCCCGCCGCCGGCGACCGACAGCACGAGCCACCAGATCAGCATCATCTGGAAGTAGATCAACACCAGGCCGAAGGCCCACGAGGTGCGCAGCACGCGCAGGAGTGCGCCGCTGACGAGGTAGTCGAGCGCCCAGGCGAGCGCGCGCGGGATCTGGCGCGTCATCGGCTCGGCCATGTTGGCGCGGATCATGTGCTCTTGGCGGAGAAACTCGTAGCGGGTCGCAACCCGCCAGTTCGGCCCGGCTGCTTCGACATCCCAGTGCGCAAAGTGCTCTGCGTCGAGCTCGAGCGGCCCGAGCTTGGTCGTGAGCGGCCATATCGTCAGGAAGCGTTTCCACGAGCGTTCGAACAGCCGGTAATAGCCCTCGGCGCCCTGCGGATCGTAGCCGCCGACATAGATGACGTGTCGCCGGGCGATCAAAGCTTTCTCTGCGCGCATGCTCGATCAGGCACGTGGGCTCGCCACCGCTTCGACCACGGTCATGGCGGGATGCCCGGTCGGGATGGTTCGCGCCAGGCGAAGGCCGGACTGCTCGAACAGGCCGGCATAATCCTCGATCGTGCGCTCACGCCCGCCGCACAGCAACATCACCTGCAGGTCGAGCCAGCGCCCCGGCCCCGGACTATCGTCGGACGGCAACGGCGCTTCGAGCACCAGCACGCGCGCCTGCGGGTGCATGGCGCGACGCACATTGGCGAGGATGCGCACACAATCCCGGTCGTCGTAGTCGTGCAAGAGATGGCGCAGGAGGTAGACGTCGCCGCCTTCGGGCGCTGCGGTCGTGAATACGTCTCCGGTCACGAAGCTCGCGCCGGGCAGCGGCCCGCCCTCCCCGCGTTTGGCTGCGGCGACGGCTTCCGCCATATCGAACAGCGTGGCGCGCAGCTTCGGATAGGCGGCGAGCACGGCCGACAGCAGCGAGCCGTTGCCGCCGCCGACATCGACGACGTGATCGAATTGCGAGAAGTCGTAGGCGGCGACGATCGCCGGCGTCTCCGGCCCATGCACCTCGAGCATCATGCGATTGAAGCGGCGGGCCTCGTCCGGATGTTGCGCGAGCCAATCGAAGAACGGGGCGCCCTTGAGCGCTTCGAACGCGGTACGCTCGCCGGTGAGCGCGTCGTCGAGATGCGTCCACATGTCGGCGAAATAGTCGTTGAGAAAGATTGCCGTCGTCCGGGTGTTGTTGGGCGAATGGGAACCGAGCAGCCGCCCGAGCGGCGTGAGCACAAAGCGCCCGCGTGTCGACTCGACCACGATCCCCAGCGTCGAGAGCGCGCGCAGCAGTCGATAGACGCGATCGGGAACGAGACCGCGCGCCGCGGCGATCGCGGCGTGGTCCTCGACGCCGTC
>JAFAHL010000001.1 GCA_019237215.1 Hyphomicrobiales bacterium
CTGCCCGCAATCTCGCTCGCGCCAGGTGCGCCAGCTCCTGAGCTGGACATTCGAAATCCGGCGCGACGGGAAGCTGTTGCGTGCGACTGCGGTCATCAACACGGGTAAGCGGCTGAAGTCCGAGGTCGTACCCAGCCTGTCGCAGTACTACTTCGCGGCATTCGGCCCGACGATGGAGTACACCCCGCGAGTCTTCGAGGTGGCGCCCGTGCTGTTCCGGCGCATGTGATTTCTACTGTTCTGGGCTTGCAGCAACGGTTGCGGACAGGGGCCAACAGGGGCCTTTTCTGATGCAGAAAATCGTGGTCTCGATTCTTGCTATCCTCGGCGTAGTTCTCTGCCTCAGTTGTGTGATGGGCGCGATTCGAACCGGCGTAGTGCTGGTTCCCAGGGGTCGGGGGCATTCAACCCGGATTTCCCCGATGAACGACAATATAGTTGTACGAAGCAGCCAAATCTGCCATGAATATCAACCTGTTAAGGTTGTCATGGGTAACTGGGGCAAAAGTCCGGGCTGAGGTTGATTTTTCGCTTGCCCCGACGCGGGGCGACTCGATTCAACCTGTGTGTGAGTGTTCCGCCCTCGCTGTCCGGTCGGTCGCGCGACGAGTTGCAACAGCTCGTCGTGCAGTTGCTGGGTGAGGTCGCCGAGCTCAAGCGGGTGGTCGCCGAGCAACGCGAGGAGATTGCGCGGCTGAAAGGCTTGAAGACCCGGCCGGACATCAAGCCGAGCGGGATGGAGAACGCGGCCACGCCGAAGTCGCCGCGGCGTGGCAAGCGTCGGAGGCGCGGCAAGTCTGCGCCGCGGGGTAGCGTCGAGCGGCAGGTGCTCAGGGTGGCTGCGCCGGCTGGATCACGTTTCAAGGGCTACCAGGATTTCGTCGTGCAGGATCTGGTGCTGCGTGCGCGGGTGATCCGTTATCGCCGGGAACGCTGGGTGACGCCGGAGGGACAAACCATGCTGGCCGCCTTGCCATCCGGCATCAGCGGCCACTTCGGAGGTGAACTGCGCCGCTTCGTCTTGCTGCAACACTACCAGGGTCAGGTGACGGTGGAGCGGCTGACCACGCAGTTGCGCGCCATCGGGTTCAGCATCTCGAAGCGTCAGGTGATGCGCCTGCTGATCGATCGGCAGGACAACTTTGTCACCGAGAGCCGCGATGTATTGCGTGCTGGCTTGCAGACGGCGGCGTGGATCAGCGTCGATGACACCGGCGCACGGCACGCCGGCAGCAACGGCTTCTGCACGCAGATCGGCAACGACAGCTTCACCTGGTTCGGCACACGAAGCAGCAAGAGCCGGCTGAACTTCCTTGAGCTGCTGCGTGCCGGGCACACCGATTATGTGATCGACGCCGCGGCGATTGACTATATGCGTGGCAGGGCGCTCGCAGGGCCGGTCATCGGCCAACTGGCCGCGCATCGGCAGACGCGGTTTGTCGATCAGGCCGCCTGGCAGGCCCATCTCGACCGCCTCGGCATCAGCGCTCTGCGGGTCACCCCAGACCCGGTGCAGATCGCCACCGAGGGCGCGCTCTGGGGCAGCGTTCAGGCGCATGGCTTTCTGCGCGACGCGGTCGTGATCAGCGACGATGCCGGTCAGTTTGCCGTCGGGCGGCATGCGTTGTGCTGGGTCCACGCCGAGCGGCTGGTGCATAAGCTCGACACTTTCACCGATCCGCACCGCGCGGCGCAGCAACGCATCCGCGCACTCATCTGGTGGTTCTACGCCGACCTGAAGGCCTACTGCGCGGCGCCAACCGCCCGGCGGCGCAGTGAGATGCGCACTCGCTTCGATCGCATCTTTCGCCGCCGCACAGGCTTCGTCACCCTCGATCGCCTGCTGCAGCGGCTCGATGCCAACAAGGCCGAGTTGCTGACCGTGCTCGACAGGCCGGAGATCCCGCTGCACACCAATGGTTCCGAGCGCGACATTCGCTGTCACGTCATTAAGCGCAAGATCAGCGGCGGTACGCACAGCGACACCGGACGCGATTGCCGCGACGCCTTCCTCGGCCTGATCCACACCTGCGCCAAGCACGGCATCGCCTTCTGGGATTATCTCGGCGACAGGCTTGGCGTCATCGGCAGTCCACCAGTGCCGCCGCTACCCGCCGTCATCCGCTGCCGC
>JAFAHL010000126.1 GCA_019237215.1 Hyphomicrobiales bacterium
CGATATTCATGCCGCGCGCGTCCGCTTTGACGGAGCACCCTGTGATGTCCAGCGCTAGTTAGGACATCCGACCTCTATTTCGAGATTTCCACATGCGACGCATGAGGGCGGAAGTGGCGGCGTATGAAGATCCTCCAGGCGCTAGTACCCGCTTTCGCGGGAGTCTGATTCATGATTCAACATTGGGATGATACCCGATGCTGTGGTGGTCCGGCTGAACCCGGAGGAGCGCGCGGTGCTTGAGGCTCGAGTGCGCGCGCCAACGACGGAACACCGGGATGTTTTCCGCGCCCAGATCGTGCTGTTGGCGGCCGAAGGCCGCTCGACGCGCTCGATTGCCCGCGAGCTGCGCACCATGCCGCGCACGGTCAGCGGCTGGCGCGGCCGGTTCGCGCGGGAGGGGCTTTCCGGATTGGCGGACAAGGTCCGACCGGGTCCGACGCCCAAATATGGCGCGGAGACCGGCCGGCGCATTCTGGCATTGTTGGATCGGCAGCCGCCGAAGGGCTATGCGCGTTGGACCGGCCCGCTGCTCGCCAAGGCACTCGGCGACGTGCATGAGCAGCAGGTCTGGCGTTTCCTGCGGGCGCAGAAGATCGACCTTGCCGGCCGCAAGTCCTGGTGCGAGAGCACCGACCCCGAGTTTGCCGCCAAAGCTGCAGATATCGTCGGGCTCTACATGGCGCCGCCGAAGAATGCGATCGTCATCTGCGTCGACGAAAAGCCGTCGATCCAGGCGCTGGAGCGGGCGCAAGGCTACCTGAAGCTGCCCAATGGCCGGACGCTCACTGGGCACAGCCACGACTACAAGCGCAACGGCACCACGACCTTGTTCGCCGCCTTCGAGGTGGCCACTGGCAAGGTCACCGCGGCGCACAAAAAAAGACGCCGGCGTGTCGAGTTTCTCGACTTCATGAACGACATTGTAGCGGCCTATCCCGACCGAGACCTCCACGTCATCCTTGACAACCTCAACACCCACAAGCCTCCCGATGACCGCTGGCTCAAGCGTCATCGACGGGTGCGCTTCCACTTCACGCCGACCCGCGCTTCCTGGCTCAACCAGGTCGAGATCTGGTTCTCGATTCTGGAAGCTCAATCGTTGCACGGCTCTTCCTTCACCTCAGTCGCTCAGCTCAAGGACCATATCGATGCCTTCATCGCGGCTTACAATCAGACCGCCGAGCCGTTCGCCTGGACCAAATCGCAGGTCCACCAGCGCCGCGTCAAAGGCCGACGTATCAGCGAATTGTGATTCCGGGTACTAGTGATCCCTTATGGGCAGTGATCGGGCGAAAGACCGCCTAGCCCGGATTTCTCACACGCGCCGGGACTATAGGTCGGATCATCGGGCGGGCCGATGGCTTGGCGTGTAACGGGTCGTCTGTGATGGGCTTGCCCGTTTGGCGAGTCTCGCGGGGCGGGGTTCGGCTCCAGGCCGCGAGCGCGGCCTTTGTCGGAGGTATGCCGGCTGTGCGCTGTCTGGTTCGTCAGCGCGCGGCTTGCATGAGCAAGGCGTGGGCGGTCCCGAACTCGGCCCGGTAGGGGCAGGCCGAGGCCATGGCGATCTTGATCCGGCGCACGCTGATGCGGACCAGGGCGCCGATCTTGAGCAGCTTGAGGCGGATGGTGCCGCAGCTCGCGGCGGCCAAGCGCGTGCCGGCAAGCCCGATGCGGCGCAGCGCGCACAGCAGCACGTAGGCCATGGCGGCGAACCACAGACGCAGCTGGTTGGCGCGCATGGTGTGGGACGAGGTGCGGTCGGCGAACAGGTCGAGCTGGCATTCCTTGATGCGGTTCTCCATGTTGCCGCGGGCACAGTAGGTCTTCTCGTAGAGCTCGCGCGCTTCGGCTTGTTCGGCCGTCAGCGAGGTGACGATGAAGCGCGGGTTCTTGTCGCCGCCGGTCCATTCGGCCTTGGCGATCACCCGCCGCTCGCGGCTCCAGCTCTTGCGCGTGACGTAGCGGAACTCCTTGAACCGACGGGCCGGCTGACCGGTCTGCTTGCTCTCCTGGTGCGCCGCCTCGAGCTCGGCCTCGATCGCGCGCTCCAGCCGCGCATTGCGCGCCAGGCCGAACACGTAATCGACCGCGTTGGCTTCGCACCAGCTCATCAGCTCGTCGCGCGCAAAGCCCGAATCGGCGCGCAGCATGATGCGCGTATGCGGCCAGCGCGCCCGGATCTGCGCCACCACCCGCGCCACCTCCTCGAGCGCACCGGCCGACCCGTCGATGTTCGCCGGGCGCAGCTTCGACACCAGCAGGTCATCCCCGCAGAAGATGTAGAGCGGCAGATAGCAATAGTGCCCGTAGTAGCCGTGAAAGAACCGGCTCTCCTGCGTGCCGTGCACCGGGTCGTCGGTCGCATCCAGGTCGAGGATGATCCGCTCGGGCGCGCGCGGCCGCGACTCCAGGAATAGGTCGACCAGCAGCCGCTCGACCGCCGCACCGTCGCAGCTGATCTTGTGATAGCGCGTCGGCTCTGGCCGGCTCAGCTCCAGCCGGTTCAACGTGCTCTTGCCCGCCACCGGCGCGCAGCTCTCACGACCCGCCTCGAGCTTGCCGGCCAGCACCGCCATCACGGGGTCGTGCCGCAGCTCGTCATGGTCGTTCAGATCCTCGTAGCCGAGCGCGATCCCGACCACCCGCTGCAGCACCAGCGTCGACACCTCGTGCTCGATCAGACCCTGGCGACGCCGATCGACGAAACACGCCGCAAAGCGATCAATCAGCTTGATCGCGCCATCCGTGCTGCCCAGCAGCAGCGCTCCGGCGTCCGACGTGATCAGCCCGCCGTCAAACCCGGCGATCACCGCCCGGCCTTCGACGCGTGCAAATTCGTACCGCTCCGGGATACACTCTGTCGGCATCGGGGCGCTCCTTGGACTACAGAGAAGTTGTTGCAGCACAACTACTTTCTCAGAGTCCGCGCCCCGATGCACTCCTCAACGTGAGATATCCGGGCTAGCATGCGCGCCCGGGAGGACATCATGCTGGAGACCACGATCGCGGGCAGCCTGCCCAAGCCGGCTTGGCTCGCCACCCCGAACATGCTGTGGGCGCCCTGGCAACCGACCGGCCAGGCGCTGGTCGACGCCAAGCGCGACGCCACGGTGCTGGCGCTCAAGGAGCAGGAGGACGCCGGCATCGACATCGTCACCGACGGCGAGCAGTCGCGGCAGCACTTTGTCCACGGCTTCCTCGAGCAGCTCGAGGGAGTCGATTTCGCCAAGCGGGTCACCATGGGGATCCGCAACAACCGTTACGACGCCCAGGTACCGACGGTGACGGCGCCGCTCACGCGGAAGGCGACGGTGCACGCGACCGAGGCCCGGATCGCGCGCGCCCACACCACGCGCAAGCTCAAGTTCACCCTGCCGGGACCGATGACGATTGTCGACACGCTCGCCGACGGCTACTACGGCGACCGCGTGAAGATGGCGATGGCATTTGCCGATCTGCTCAACCAGGAGGCGCGCGACCTCGAGGCACTCGGCGTCGACGTGATCCAGTTCGACGAGCCCGCCTTCAACGTCTACATGGACGCGGTGAAGGATTGGGGCATCGAGGCGCTGCATCGGGCCTGCGCCGGTCTCACGTGCAAGACCGCCGTGCACATCTGCTACGGCTACGGCATCAAGGCCAATCTCGACTGGAAGCAGACGCTCGGTAGCGAGTGGCGCCAGTACGAGGAGATC
>JAFAHL010000578.1 GCA_019237215.1 Hyphomicrobiales bacterium
TCGCCGGCCCCGTGGGTCTTGCCAAAGGTATGGCCGCCGGCAATCAACGCGACCGTCTCCTCGTCGTTCATCGCCATGCGGAAGAACGTTTCGCGGATGTCCTTTGCCGCCGCGACCGGATCCGGCTTCCCGTTCGGCCCTTCCGGATTGACGTAAATGAGGCCCATCTGCACCGCGCCGAGCGGGTTCTGAAGCTCGCGTTCGCCGCTGTAGCGTTCGTCCCCCAGCCAGGTCCCCTCGGGACCCCAGTAGAGCTCTTCGGGCTCCCAGACATCGGCGCGGCCGCCGCCGAAACCGAAGGTCTTGAAGCCCATCGAGTCCAGCGCGACGTTGCCGGCGAGAATGATAAGGTCGGCCCAGGAGATTTTGCGGCCGTACTTCTGCTTGATGGGCCACAGCAGCCGGCGCGCCTTGTCGAGGTTCGCGTTGTCCGGCCAGCTGTTGAGCGGCGCGAAGCGCTGCTGGCCGGCGCCGGCGCCGCCGCGGCCGTCGGCGATGCGGTAGGTGCCCGCGCTGTGCCACGCCATACGGATCATCAGTCCCCCGTAGTGGCCAAAGTCGGCCGGCCACCACTCCTGCGAGTCCGTCATCAAGGCATGCAGGTCCTTGATCACGGCATTCAGGTCGAGGCTCTTGAACTCCTTGGCGTAGTCGAACGCCTCGCCCATCGGATCGGACAAAGTGGAGTTTCGATGGAGACCCTGGAGGTCGAGCTGCTTCGGCCACCAGTCTCGGTTCGTGTGTCTGGGCATCTCGCCCGTGAACGGGCATTTGGTCACGTCATCCATCATTTTCCTCCTGTCGCGGTTTGCATCATTTCTACTCGGTCCCGTGGCGGCAATTTTACCCGACGCATCCCATCAGGTAAAATTGACTTTAATGATGGCTGCGATAAGATATACTGATGATCGAGATAACATTTAGGCAGCTTCGCTATTTCGACGCGCTGGCGGGTCATAGCCACTTCGGACGCGCGGCAGCGGCTTGTGGGATTTCGCAGCCCGCTTTGTCGATGCAGATCAAGGAACTGGAGGAGGCCCTGGGCGCCGTGCTCATCGAGCGAGGCGCACGACAAGTCCGGCTTACGAAGTTCGGAGAGGAGGCCGCCCTACGCGTCCGCGACATCCTGCGCTCGGTCGATGAACTGGGGGACTTCGCGCGCGCGTCGCGGGGCTGGCTTGCGGGCCAGCTGCACATCGGAATGATCCCAACGATCGCACCCTATCTGCTGCCTACGGTCATTGGGAACCTCACTCGAATGCATCCCGAACTTGACGTTCACGTCCGCGAGGCGTTGACGTCGAGACTCATACAAGAGCTCGTGGAAGGCCGGCTTGACACGGCAATTGTTGCTCTGCCGGTGTCGGAACCTTCGCTTACCGAGGTCGCGCTGTTTGCGGAAAATTTCCTGTTGGTCCGGCCGGGCGAGGATGAGGGAACGCCGGTGCCCAGTAGCGAAACGCTGCGCGAGATGAGGCTGCTCCTGCTCGAAGAGGGGCACTGTTTTCGCGATCAGGCTCTGTCGTTCTGCAATATGCAATCGTCGCCGCGCGAGGCGCTGGACGCGAGCTCTCTATCTACACTTGTCCAAATGGTCAGCGCCGGCATGGGTGTAACCTTGATCCCGGAAATGGCCGTGGCGGTAGAGACACGCTCGGCATCAGTGTCTGTCGCTCGGTTTGAGGATCCGCAACCCGCGCGAACCGTTGGCATGATCTGGCGCAAGACAAGCCCCCTGGCCGGACAGCTCCTGCAGCTTTCTGAAGTGGTTTGCCGCTCAGCCGATGCGTTGCGCGAGCAGCCGGACGGTCATCGCGCCATCCCGGGACCCAAACGGCGCTCCGGCGCAGGTTATGCTCTCAAGCGCCGCGCGCCTCGACGCAAGCGCTTGGCCGCGAATTCCCGACTTGCGAGGCGATAAACGGCGCGCGACAAGTCGCCGCCGAAGGGGAGGGTACCTATGACGCAAGAGCGCATCCGCGAGCTCACCAAGACCATGCTTCGTAAAAAGTTTTACGTCGTCCTCTCCAAGGGCGGCGCGACCCCCGAAAAGATCGCCGAGCATTTGCCGCGCCACCTTGAATACATGATCGGCCTGGAGAAGAAGGGCGTGCTGTTCGCGTCCGGTCCGTTGGCGCAGGCCGACGGCAAGACCCGCGGCGACGGGCTCACCATTCTACGGGCCGCGAGCGCGCAAGCGGCGCGCGAAATCGCCGAAGCCGATCCGTTCGTCGTCCATGGGCTGCGCAGCTTCGAGCTGCGGGAATGGACGGTGATGGAGGGCTCGCTCGGCATCAAAGTGCATTTTTCCGACCAGTCGCTCGAGCTGGCTTGAGCTTTGCGAGCGGGCCCTATGGGCGCTAATTTAAGTTTCGTGTCCCGGATGCGGTGCAGCGTGGAGCGCACGAGTTAACTCAGTCTGTGCACGAGAGTGCGCGCAACGGTGCACCGCCGATCCGGGACCGCCGCAGACCGTAAACGCCCTCGAGGTGCTGCGCTGCGCCGGGATACAGCTAGCGAAGGGGAAAGAGCATGGAAACGGTCGGCCTCGTTGGCGTGGGCAAGATCGGACTGCCGATCGCCGAAAACCTCATCAAGAGCGGCTATCGTGTGGTGGGCTACCGCCGCAGCTCGCTCGCCGCCTTCGAGAAAATCGGAGGGATCGCCGCCCGCTCGCCGGCCGAGATCGGCGCGCAGGCCGATGTCGTGTTCTCGTGCCTGCCGTCCTCGCAGGCGCTCGAGGATGTGGTGCAAGGTCCGAACGGGCTCGTCACATCGGCGCGCGCTGGACAGATCATCGTCGAGCTCGGATCCCATCCGGTCCCCGACAAGCAGCGTCACGTCGCTCCGCTCGCGGCCAAGGGCGCGAGCTTTCTCGACGGCGAAGTGAGCGGAACGCCGGGAATGGTGTTGGCGCGCAGGGCCGTGATCTATCTCGCCGGCGAGAAGGAGGCCTGTGCCAAGGCCGAGCGTCTCGTCGGCGGATTTGCCGACTCCTGTCTCTATTTCGGGGCGTTCGGCGCCGCCAGCCGCGTGAAGCTCGTCAACAATCTGCTCGTGGCCATCAACATTGCCGCCACCGCGGAAGCGATGGCGCTGGGCCTGAAGGCCGGCGTTGACGTCGATCTGATGATCAAGGCGATCGCCACCGGCAGCGGCGGCTCGACCCAGTTCGGCATCCGCGCGCCTTGGATGGCGCAGCGGCGCTTTCTTCCCGCGCAAGGCACGGTGCCCGCATTGCAGCACTACTTCGATATGATCGGCGAGTTCGCCGACGGCGTGGGGGTTGCCACCCCCATGCTCGACCGCGCCGTCGAGCTCTACGACAAGTTCATGGACATGGGCTTCGGCGAGAAGGACGCCGCCGCCATGGTCGACGTCATCGGCGCGCTGGCCCGCTCCAAAGCGTGAATTTCAACGGGAAACAACAACGGAGGACCACATGATCCGCGTCAAGAAGATCGCCCACGCGGTCTACGAAATGCCCGATGTCGACAAGCAGAGCGAATATTACACCGAGGTGATCGGCCTCGCGCTGACCGACAAGAGCAAGGATGCCGTCTATCTCGCCTCGACCATCGACCATCACTCGGTGGTGTTGCGCAAGGGCGCGCAAGCGAAATGCGCGCGGCTCGGATTCCAGATCGGCCCCGACGATGATCTCGGCGCGTTCGAAAAACAGATCCAGGGCCACGGCATCAAAACCCAGCGCCGCAAGGATCCCGAGCCGACGATCGCGGACATGGTTACGTTCGAAGACCCGAAGGGGACCGTGATGGAGGTATTCAAACGCGACGCGTTCTCCGGTCAGCGCTATGCCACCAAGGGTATCGTTCCGCACAAGCTCGGTCACGTCGCGTTTTTCGTCACCGACGTCAAGCACGTGACCAAGTTCTATTGCGACGTGCTCGGCTTTCGCGAGTCCGATTGGATGGGGGATTTCTTCTCGTTCCTGCGCTGCGGTCCCGACCACCACACCATCAACCTGATGCAGATCGACGCGAATCGGCATTTTCACACGGCGTTCGAGCTGCGCGATTGGGCCCACCTGCAGACCGCTTGCGATTATCTCAGCCTCAACGGTTACAAGCTGATCTGGGGGCCGGGACGGCACGGCATCGGTCACAACCTTTTCGCCTATCATCGCGCTCCGAACGGGTTGATCACCGAGCTGTTCGCCGAGCTCGATCAGGTCAACGAGGAGCTCGGCTATTTCGAGCCGCGGCCGTGGCACCGCGACCATCCGCAGAAACCGAAAGTGTGGCCCAAGGATCCGTCGGCCGCCAACCTGTGGGGCATCATGCCGCCCGACGAGATGATGAAATAGCGGCCGTGAGCATGATCCGGCGTCGGCACGTCTATCACGTGGCGGGATACGACCCGATCGACGCTGGCGCGCAGTATCGGCGGTTCGCGCGCCAGCTCGATGTTTTCCGGCGCACCTGGAACGTCGAGGCGACTCTGTCCGCCCTCGAGCAGTCGAAGGAGCAATCGCGCGCCTGGTGGACCGTGAGCGCGCGCGGCGCTAACTGGCAGGTCGAGGCAGGGCACGAAGCGCTGCTGTGGGATGACATCGTGCGCGGAGACTTCACGCGACCGTTCCTGGTCCGGCTGCTCGTGGCCGCGCGCGCCTATCTCGACTTCATCGTTACCGGCACGATGTTTCGTTACATCATCGCGAACCAGCGCTACACGGGCTTTTTTCTTTTTCCGATCCTTTCCGTCGTCTTGTTCGCCGCCGGCGGATGGCTCGTTGCGCATCTAGTGACCGCGCTCCTCGGCCTCCAAGGCCTAGGCGCCGCCGCCGTCGGCGTGCCCGTTGGCATCGCCGTCTTTCTCGTGTTGCTGCGCTGGCCCGGACGGCGCTGGCGCGTGCAGCAGCTGCTCGACGATTGGATCTGCGCCTACGACTACATTCACGGCCGCCGGCCGGACGTCGATGCGCGCCTCGATCGTTTTGCCGAAACGCTGCTCGCGCGTGTGCGCGAGGGCGCGGTCGACGAAATCGTGGTCGTCGGCCACAGCCTCGGCGCCATGCTCGTGCTCGATGTGCTCGTGCGCGCGCTGGCGCGCGATGCCGATTTCGGCCGCCGTGGCGTAACGATTTGCGCGCTCACCATCGGCGCCACCATCCCGAAATTCGCGCTGCATCCGCGCGCCCAGGGTCTGCGAAGCAAGATCGCGCGCATCGTGGCCGAACCGTCGATCGCTTGGACCGAATATCAATCGCGTGCGGATGCCATCAGCTTCTACAAATTCGATCCGGTATCGCTGCGGCACATTCCTGACGATCGGCTCGACGGCAAGCCGGTGATCCGCCGCGTGCAGATCCACGATATGCTGCTGCCCGAAACATTCGCGCGCGCGCGCCGCAGCGTTTTGCGGCTGCATTATCGCTCGGTGATGGCCAACGACAGGCGCGCGCCGTACGATTATTTTCTCATGGTGTGCGGCCCGGCGCCGTTTCGCGATTGGACGACGTCGCCGCTCGGACTGTTGGATTTCGTCGCGGCCGACGGCACTTACCGCGATCCGTCGCGCCCGCGCAGCGTGCTCGCGCAGCCGTTGGTATGACGCCGCTCGCCGCCAAGGTGATTTGGCTTCTCGGCGTCGTCGGCTGGTTCATCATCCGCTATCCCCACGACCGCCGCGCGCGCCGCACCCCGAAGCTGCGGCGCGCCGATCGTGGCCGCGAGGTCGCGCTGATGGCGATCTCCGCCACGGGATTGGGGGTCCTTCCCTTCATCTACGTGCTCGGCAACGCCCCCCATTTCGCCAATTACCCGTTTCGCCCTTGGCAAGCCTGGCTCGGCGCCGCGGTCTTCGCCGCCGCGCTCTGGCTGTTTTACCGCACGCACAAGGACCTTGGACGCAATTGGTCGGTGACGCTGGAGGTGCGCGATCGGCACACGCTGGTGACGAACGGCGTCTACAGTCGCGTGCGGCATCCCATGTATTCGGCGTTCTGGCTGTGGGCCTTGGCGCAGGCGCTCCTGCTGGCGAATTGGATCGCGGGGCCGGCGGGTCTGATCGGCTTCGGAACGTTGTTTTTTCTGCGCGTCGGGCGCGAGGAGGCGCTGATGACCGAAACGTTCGGCGACGAGTACCGCGCCTACATGGCGCGGACCGCGCGCATCTTGCCGGGGATATATTAGCGCGGCGGGGGCCGTTCTATTGCGCCTGCGCCTGCGGCGGGAGTTTCTTTTGCGGTGATGACGGCTGCGCCGCTGCCGTCAGCGGATTACCCTCTTCCGCTCCCTCTTTTTCTTTCGCCTGCAACACCGCGGCGATCTCGCGCGCAATATCCGCGTGGATCCTGCTGCTCTTGTCGATGCTGACGTGGGCAATGGTCCAATCGTCTCCCACGTTAATGTTGGAGAGCTTGCCGTGGAAGCCGCGGTCGGCGGTCAGCGGTGCGCCCCAGCCGGGAGACTGATAGTAGTTGACCGCCCGCACGACATTCGACGGGAGCGGATCCTGCATGAACGGGGCGAGAGTCACCAGGAGGTCGACGGGAATTTTGCGCGCCTCGAGCGAACGCGCCATATCGATCACGTTGTTCGCGCCCTGGGAGTGCCCCACCAAGATGAGGGCGCCGGTGTTGCCCGCGGCCCGCTCCTTCAGGATGTCCTTGAGCGCGGTCGACCAATATAAATGGCCAGCCACCTCGGCCTTGATCCCCTTGGCCTTGAGCTCGCTCGCAAGGCTATCCATGCCGGTCGAGAACACGCCGAACCACCCTCGTAGTAGGAGCACGCGGGCTTCAGCGGCAAGCGCGCAGTTGCACCACAGCAGGGCGATGGCGACCGCGAGGCAGCCGGCGCCGAGGCGCGAACGCGCGGTGTTGCGATCTTCGTGTGCGCGCACCGCCGCGAGTGGGCCGCGGTGTCCGCGTCGGATCCGTGCAATCATCTCAGCCATTGCCCCCTGTTTCAGCCGGAACGCCCCTTTGTCACATCAGTGACGTGTGCCCCATTCGTGCCGGACTTGTTCGTGCCTGCACTTGGCCGGGTCGAGGCCCGATCCGTTGCCCCCGGTCGTTTTTTTCCGCATTATCGCGCGCTTGCGATTGGACACGCGAACGCAGCAAATCCTTATGCCGCTTGTGTTATTTCTCCCCCTCGTTTCGCTCGCAATCTACCTGATACCGATCTACCTGCTGCGGCGTAAGGCATACGCGCGCGCGCAAGACTATTTCGTCTCGTCTGAACACACCCCACCCGGCGTGATTCTCAATTCTTCAGTCGGATATGCGCTAAAGATGGCGACATTCGGTCCGTTCTTTGTCTGGGGTGCGAGCGCCGATTTTTGGCCGGCGATCATCTACTCGACATTTTTCGCATTGGGCGTGTGGCTGATCTACGTCGTGCGTCGGCCGATGCTCGCGTTCATGCAAAGCGCGTTGCATGGGGACCGATCCATCACGGTCCATGACTTTATCGCGCGACAGCACGGCAACGATCCCCGAGTTCGGCTGTTCGCGTCGGCTCTGACGGTTTTCGCCATCTTTGCTTTGGTGATCGGCGAGGCACTCGTCGTGGCGACGTTTCTAAAGCCGATACTTTCGGACGACGCCGTTGCCACATCCGTGTTCGTGTCCGGCTTCCTGGCGTTGATGGCGTTGTATGCGATGCTCTCCGGAAATTCCGGCGTCATGCGTTCGGCCCAGTCGCAACTGGGCATGTTGTATCTCGGTCTATTCGGCGCGGCGGCTCTGCTGTTGTATTTGCTGATTTCGGCGCAGCGGCCGATGTCGCCGCACAGCACGTTTGCGATAGTGTTTGTGGCTGCTTGCTGCGCGGCCATGCCTTTTTACCGGCGTTCAGTCTACGTCGATACCAGCCCGATCCGGACCGCGAATTCCAATGCCGGTCGTTCCGGTCGCGAACCGCTGGGTGCCCGTCTGTTCAGGAGGTTCGAGAAGATACTCAATGCATGCATTTCCGTATGTGCCGCGTGGGTCATTGTGCTCGCTGCAATGCAATTGTACTCCGACGGCCTGCCAGCGATCGCGCGCGAGAGCGCGGCGGCCTTGCAAACCGGAACGCGCCTCTCCGCCGTGGGACTGGTGTCCTTGTTGTTGCTGCCGCTCTTCCATCCGGTCGTCGACATGACCAATTGGCAAAGGCTTGCGGCATTCGAGAAGGACGCGCGCGACATTGAGCCGAGCCAACGGCCGGCGATATTCCGGGGGATCTTGAGGATCTACGCCATCGAGACGCCGCTCATGTCGCTGTTCATGTGCATGTTCGGCGTTATTGCCGTCGTCGCGATGGCAACGCCAAGCGGCGCGGACGCAATAGAGGCCTTCATTCGCGAGCTGGCTGCGGAGGACAATGCGATGGCCAGCGCCGCCTTGGCGTTGTTGCTGGTGAGCGTGTTTGCGATCGCGCTATCGACGATGAGCTCGCTGTTCTCGGCGAGCCTGTGCACCGTTCGCTACGATGTGCTGCCGGCATTTTGGCCGGAACGGACGTCGGCAGCGGCGCAGGCGGGGGAGGGGGCAACGCGACGTCTCGTCATGGCAGGAGGGGGGCTCTACCTGGTGGTGATCGTCGCGGGATTTTTGATCGCGGACGCATACCTTCAGATCAGCTTTGCGAGCAGCGAGTTCCTCGCCCTGCTATTCGCATTTTATTGCGCCCAACTCGCGTTCGTGCCGCTGGTGCTCGGGCCGGTCATGGACCGCACGGGCGCGGGCTTCGGAACGGTGAGCGCGCGATGGGCGCTCGTCATTCTTGGCGTCAGCGCCCTCATGGGGCTCCTCGCCGTGACGATCTATGTGGCGACGCGGAACGAGTCGTGGTTGTGGGCCGCGGTGCCGGCCTGTCTCGGATCAGGTTTTTTGCTCTTCGTCGTGGCACGGCGATGGCCGCCGGCAGCGGCATAGGTCATTACCGACCTCCCGCGCGGTGGTGCGCGGCAGCGGAGCGCCCACGGGGACGGTCCGATTCGCGCGCGGTGGCCGCGGCTCGAGCCGGCTGCCTCACGACTTGAACTGCGAGGCCTCGCTTGCTCCCAATGAAAAAGCGGAGGCCCGAACGCCTCCGCTTGTGTCTATGCTAACCCGTGTGGCGGTTGTCGATGGCGATCAATAGCCCGCCGCCGCATAGCCCGCTGCCGCCGCTTGCGAGTTCGCAGGGGCCGCAGGCTTCTGCGCCGCTACGGTGTGCGCCGCTGCGGTGGGCTTGGCAGACGACGGAGCCTGCGCAACCGCCGGGCTCGACATATAGCGCCGTCCGTGGTTGAGCTCCTTGAGCTGCTTGACCCACTCGTCCGGATACAACAACCAGTTCCCAGGAACCTGCAAGCCCATGTATCGCGCAATGTCCTGGATGAACGCGACGCAGTTGTAGGTCGCGGCGTTCCACAGCGGCGACGTGGCCTGCAGGTGCTTGATATACGCGAACACCCGCTTGGCCTCGGGCTCCGTCATGTAGACGCGGTAACTCGCGAGCACATAGCCGTCGTCAAGGTCGCCGTAGCTCTTGCCCGTTTCGGACGGGACCGGAATGACATGCCCCAAGACGTAGGGAATGACGCTTTCGGTAGCCGGGTGGAGACCGGCGACTTCAATCTGCTTCTGGTCGGCTCGTCCATACCACACGAAGGCATGGCCGTAGCTGGCGGCGGTCCGCGCGCGGAAATCGACGTAATAGATTGCCTTATCCGTAGCTTGCGTTTGCGGCTTAGCCGCTGCGTGGGTGGCGGC
>JAFAHL010000591.1 GCA_019237215.1 Hyphomicrobiales bacterium
GAAGATGCGCACCGAGCACGATCCGATCGAGCAGGTGCGGCATCGGGTCCTGGACAAGAAGTGGGCGAGCGAGGACGACATCAAGCGCATCGACGGCGAGGTCCGCGATCGCGTCAACGAGGCCGCGGAGTTCGCCACGCACGATCCCGAGCCCGATCCGTCCGAGCTCTATACCGACGTCTACGGATAAGCACGTTCGAGGGCGCGGCGGCGCGCCGCCCCGCCGCCCCGCCGGTCCCCGATGGGACCTTCATGAAGCAGAGTTTTGGACGCCCATGCCGACACCCGTCTTGATGCCCGCGCTCTCGCCCACGATGGAGAAGGGCAACCTCGCCAAGTGGCACAAGAAAGAGGGCGACACGGTCAAGTCCGGCGACGTCATTGCCGAGATCGAGACCGATAAGGCCACCATGGAGGTCGAGGCGGTCGATGAAGGTACGCTCGGCAAGATTTTGGTGCCGGAGGGGACCAATGACGTGGCGGTCAACACGCCGATCGCCATGATCTTGGGCGAGGGCGAGGACGCTTCCGCATTGACCGACGGCGGCGCCGCGCTCCAGCCGAAGGCGCCGGTCACCGCGGCGCCCGCCAAAGCTGAACAACCGGCACCGCAGGTCAATCGAGCGCCCGCGCCGGCGAAGGCGCAAGCCGCTGCGCCGGCGCCGGCACCAACGCCGCCGGAGCCTGACCTTCCGGAAGGCACCGAAATGGTCACGATGACCGTGCGCGAGGCCTTGCGCGACGCGATGGCGGAGGAAATGCGCCGCGACAAGACCGTCTTCGTAATGGGCGAGGAGGTCGCTGAGTATCAAGGCGCCTACAAGGTGACGCAGGGCCTGCTGCAGGAGTTCGGCGCTGCCCGCGTGATCGACACGCCGATCACCGAGCATGGCATGACCGGGCTCGGCGTCGGCACGGCGTTCGCGGGCCTCAAGCCGATCATCGAGTTCATGACCTTCAACTTCGCCATGCAGGCCATGGACCAAATCATCAATTCAGCGGCCAAGACGCGCTACATGTCGGGCGGCCAGATGCGCGTATCGGTCGTGTTCCGCGGGCCGAATGGACCAGCCGCCCGCGTCGCCGCCCAGCACAGCCAGGACTACACGTCCTGGTATTCGCACGTTCCAGGCCTCAAAGTCATAGCTCCCCATACCGCCGCCGACGCCAAGGGCCTGCTCAAGTCCGCCATCCGCGACCCCAATCCCGTTATCTTTCTCGAAAATGAAATCCTTTACGGGCAGAGCTTTCCGGTACCCAAGCTCGACGATCATCTCGTGCCCATCGGCAAGGCGAAGATCGCGCGCTCGGGCACCGACGTGACCATCGTCGCCTGGTCGATGGGCATGACCTACGCGCTCAAGGCGGCCGATGAATTAGCCAAAGACAAGATCAGCGCCGAGGTCATCGATCTGCGCACGCTCAAGCCCATGGACACCGCGACCATCGTCGAATCGGTCAAAAAGACCGGTCGCATCGTCACGGTCGAGGAAGGCTGGCGGCAGTCGGGTGTGGGGGCGGAGATCGCCGCCAGCGTGACAGAGCACGCCTTCGATTGGCTCGACGCCCCCGTCACCCGCGTCACCGGCAAGGACGTGCCGATGCCATACGCAGCCAATCTCGAAAAACTCGCGCTGCCTTCGGTCGCGGACGTGGTCGCAGCGGCAAAGGCGGTCTGTTACCGATGAGGAAACTATGGCGACGTTCGATCCGCTGCACGTTCCGCCGACCGCGCTGGAGCACGGCGGGGTCGAGGTTTTGCGCGCGGCCATCGTAGAAGGGGGACTGCACGTTTCGCTGCGTCGCGCTTTCGACGATCCGCAGGCGTGGGGCATGCTCATTGCGGACGTTGCCAGACATGCCGCGCGCATCTTCGCCAAGGAAACCAAATTGAGCGAGGACGAGGCACTCGAGCGCATCCGCGCCATGTTCGATGCCGAGATGGACGCGCCGACCGATCCCGGCACCACCAGCGCGATCAGCTAGACGATCGAGAGTTTGTCATGCCGGTCAATATTCTGATGCCCGCGCTGTCGCCGACCATGGAGAAGGGCAACCTCGCGAAGTGGCTCAAGAAGGAAGGCGACAAGGTCAAGCCGGGCGACGTGATCGCCGAGATCGAGACCGACAAGGCAACAATGGAGTACGAGGCGATCGACGAGGGCACGCTCGCCAAGATCGTGGTGCCGGAGGGCGCGCAGGACGTGCCGGTCAGGGCGGTCATCGCCGTGCTGGCAGAGGAGGGGGAGGACGTTAAGGCGGCCGCCGCCGGTGCGGCGACTAGCGCGCCTGCGCCGAAAGCGGCGCCGCCGGCAAAACCGGCAAGCGCGCCGCCCCCGCCGCCAATGGAAGAGGGGGTTTCAGCACGGCCCTCCCCATCGATGCGCTCCGCGCCCGCGGTCAGCGAGGCGGCGCCGGCGCGGGCTGCGCCGCAACCCTCGGCGGCTTCCGTTTCCCAGCCCGGGGAAGGCGAGGGGACGCGGGTCGCGCGCGCGAACCGCGTGTTTTCGTCTCCGCTGGCGCGTCGGTTGGCGAAAGAGGCCGGCATCGATCTCGCACGTGTCCAGGGCTCCGGTCCGCACGGCCGCGTCATCGCGCGCGACGTGGAAGCGGCCAAGTCGGGCCGGGGGCTTGCGGCTCCCGTCGCGGCGGCCCCTGTCGGCGCGGCCGCGCTCACCGTGCAAACGCCGGCTGACGAGAAGATCCGCGCACTATTCGAGCCCGGCTCGTACGAGGCCGTCGCGCACGACAATATCCGCAAGGTGATCGCGCGACGTCTCGTCGAAGCGAAGCTCACCATCCCGCACTTCTATCTCACGCTCGAGTGCAACATCGGCAAGCTCGTCGCGGCGCGCGAAGAGATCAACGCTGCCGCGCCGAAGGACAAGGACGGCAAGGCGGCCTACAAGATTTCGGTCAACGATTTCGTCATCAAGGCGCTCGCGCTCGCGCTCCAGCGCGTCCCGGACGCCAATGTGACCTGGACCGAAGGCGCCATGCTCAGGCACAAGCATTCCGACATCGGCGTTGCGGTTTCGATACCCGGTGGGCTCATTACGCCGGTGGTGCGCCAGGCCGAGCAAAAATCGCTTTCCGTCATCTCCAACGAGATGAAGGATTTCGCCGCGCGTGCGCGTGCCCGCAAGCTGGCGCCGCACGAATACCAGGGCGGGACCAGCGCCGTGTCTAACCTCGGCATGTACGGGATCAAGGAATTCTACGCCATCATCAATCCGCCGCACGCCACCATTCTTTCGGTCGGCGCCGGGGAGGAGCGCGCGATCGTGCGCAACGGCAAGATCGAGGCGGCACATATGATGACCGTTGGACTGGCGACCGACCACCGCGCCGTCGACGGCGCGCTCGGCGCGGTACTTCTGGGCGCGTTCAAGAC
>JAFAHL010000599.1 GCA_019237215.1 Hyphomicrobiales bacterium
AGCGAGATCGGGCGGATTTCCTCCTCCGCGAATTTGCGCGCCGTCATCTGCCAGGAGCGCTGCTCGTTGCTCAGGGTAAAATCCATGGGCTTTCCCTCGGTTCATTCGGCCGCGAGCGGCGCGGAGTTCGCCGGCCGGCGATAGCGCGCCAGTGCCTCGGCGATGCGCAGCTTGGCATCGGTGTTGCCGGCGCCGCAGTGCAGGCACACGAGCGCGTCGTGCACGTATTGCTGCAATGGCATGTCCCGCATCACGCCCATGGCGCCGAAGCATTCCGCCGCGTCTTTGGCTGTGCGGTAGATCGCCTCCGAGGCGAACACGGCGGCGATGGTGGTCAGCGGCAGGTCGGGAAGGCTGCGATCGGCGAACGCGTCCGGGTGGTCCGAAGCCCAGGCCGCTTGCCAAATGGCGGCGCGCGCCACTTCGAGCCGGATGGCGATCTCGGCGAGCTTGGCGCCGATTGCCTGGTGCTCGATGATGGGGCGCCCGCCTTGCGTGCGCAGTTGCGCGTAATCGAGCGCCCCTTCATAGGCAGCGCGGCCGATTCCGAGATTGAGCGCTTGATCCTGCGGGATGTGGCGCCCGGCAGCGGCCGCGAGCGGGCTTTCCGCGCCGAGAAAATTCTCGGCCGGCACGCGGCAGTCGTCGAACGTTACGGTGCCGCAGGCGCCGTGGCGTGTGCGCGTGGCCGCCTCGGTCTCGGTCACGCTCAAGCCCGGCGTGTCCCGCGGCACCAGCAGCGTAGCGACGCTACTTTCGCTGACGCTCGCGCGCACGACGAACAGCGTCGCCAGCGATGCGCCGACGACGCCGTCCTTGCTGCCGCTGATGGCCAAGCCATCTCCCGCGCGCACCGCGGTCGTCTTGAAAGGCGCGCCGCTCGCCTGCGGGCGGTGATAATTGATGCCGAGCGCGGCATCGCGATCCGCCTCGTGCTCGGCGAGCGCGAGGTGATAGCGCTGCTGCGCGAGGAATGGCGGCAAGAAGCGCGCCCGTTGCTCCGCCGTCATCAGCCGGTCGAACAGCGCCTGCGCCAGCGTCGACGTCTGCGCTAGCACGGCGGCGACGTCGGGGTCGCCGACGGCGAGCTCCTCGGTGACGATGCAGCAGGTGAGGTTGTCGGCGCCGGCGCCGCCGCGATCCTCGGACAGCGCGAGCGTGCGCAGCCCCATCTCCGCGGCCTTGTCGAGCGCCTCCACCAGCAGCGGCCGCGCGCGCGCCTCTAGGCGCTGCGGCTTGAGCGCCAGCGGCTTGATCACCTCTGCGACGAAATCGCGGACCGTGTCGCGGATCTGCAACTGCTCCGGACTGAGGCGAAGGTTGTACATTCGTTGCTCCGAATCCTGTGTACAGCGGCGGAGTTGTTTGGGTCAGCCGACCTTTGTTGTTGTCGTTCCCGCGAAAGCGGGAATCCATATTCCAGAGCCTGTGGTTATGGGTCCCCGCAATGGGGTCGCCGCGACGCCTAGCGCGTCGTTAAGGGCGTTCACGCCCGTCTTTGACGGGCTATGGACGCGCGTAAACGCGCTGTTGCTGTCGCGGGGTGCCCCACGCGGGGACGACATCAACCGTGGGCCCGCTACGATATCACTCTCCCTTGATGCCTGCGGTCTTGATCACGCCCGCCCATTTCTCCAGGTCCTTGCCGATGAGCTCGCCGAACCGATCGGGGGTAAGCGCAAACGGCGTGACCTGCTGCTCGCTGAGCTGCCTGACCACCTGCGGGTCATGCATGATCGCCAGCGTCTCCTGGGAGAACCGCTCCACGATCTCCTTCGGCGTGCGCGCTGGCGCGACGATTCCGACCCACGGTGCCATTTCAAAGCCCTCGACCGTTTCGGCGACCGCCGGCAGGTCGGGGAGCGCCGGCATGCGCTTGGGCTCGGCCACCGCCAGCGCCACCAATTGCCCGGCTTGGACGCTTTGCAGTAGCGTCTGAACGTTGTTGAATCCCATTTGCACTTCGCCGGCGATGAGCGCGAGCGATGCGGGTCCCGTCCCTTTGTACGGCACGTGCAAGAGCTTCACGCCGGTGGCCTGGGAAAACAGCTCCATCGCCAGATGGCTGAAGTTTCCGACCCCGGCGGAGGCATAGGCCAGCGCCGCGGGCTTCGCCTTCGCGAGCGCGATCAGGTCCGACACCGAACGCGCCGGCACCGACGGATGCACGGCCAGCATCCCTGGAAAGCGCACCATCGTCGCAACCGGGACGAAGTCGCGCAGCGGAGCGTAAGGGAGCTTGTCGTAGAGCGATGGGTTGACCACCAGCGGCGTGTCGGAGCAGGCCGAGATCGTGTAGCCGTCGGGATCGGATTGCATCAGCGCTTGCAGACCGATGGCGCCGTTGGCGCCGGCGCGGTTCTCGACGAATACTTGCTGCCCGAGCCGCTCGGAGAGATGCTTGGCGGCAAGGCGCGCGATGAAGTCGGTGCCGCCTCCCGCCGGGAACGGCACGATCATCTTGATCGCCCGTTGCGGCCAACTTTGGACCGGCGCTTGCGCCCCAGCCGCCCCCGGCAGCGCGCCTGCGAGCGCGAGCGCCACGGCGAGCCTGGCGAGATGACTGCGCATATTCGTCCTCCCGATGTCGCGCCGGTTGCTCCGGCACGCCTTGTAAAAGCTATCCTTGCACGGCGGCGGCGACGGCGTCTCCCATGTCCGTGGTGCTCGACTGCCCGCCGAGATCGCGGGTGAGATGCTTGTGCCCGGCGATCACCGTCTTGACCGCCGCCTGGATGCGGTCGGCGGCCGCTCTGGCCTTCGGCTCGTTGCGCTTGCGGCCGAGCCAGGCGAGCAGCATCTGGCCCGACATGATCATGGCGTAGGGATTGGCGATGTTGCGGCCGGCGATGTCGGGCGCCGAGCCGTGGGTTGCTTGCGCCATCGCCTGCCGCTCGCCGACGCACAGACCGGGTGCCAGGCCCAGCCCGCCCACCAGGCCCGCGCCGATATCGGTCAAGATGTCGCCGAATTGGTTGGTCGTCACCACCACGTCGAACTGCTGCGGCGCCGTGACGAGCTTCATCGAGATCGAGTCGATCATCATCTCCTCGAACGCCACGTCCGGATACTCGCGCGCGACCTTGCGGCATTCCTCGGCGAACATGCCGCAAGCGAGCCGATAGACCGGCTCCTTGTGCGCGGCGGTGACCTTCTTGCGCTCGCGGGTGCGGGCGATCTCGAAGGCCTCGCGCGCGACGCGGTTCGACCCTTTGCGCGTGATCACGCGCATAGCGACGGTGATGTCGTCGTTGGGCCGGAACTCCGGCAAGCCGGCGACGACGGTCTCGGAATAGAGCATTCCCTCGGTCAGCTCGCGCAGGAACACGATGTCCACGTTCTCATGGACCGACGCAATCGCGGCGTGCGACAGCGCCGGGCGCACCGCCGCGAACAGGTCGAATTTCTTGCGCACCGGCGGCATCACCCAGCTCGCATCCCCGCGCGGATAGGCGGCGTGCCCGATCGGTCCCATCACCCAGCCGTCGAGCTCGTGCAGGGTCTGCTCGGTCACCGCCGGGAGGGTGTGGCCGTGCTGCTCGTGCCCTTGCTTGCCGATCGGCAGCGTCCGCCACTCGATGTCGAGCCGCTCGCGCGCGGCGGCGGCCTTCATCACCTTGATGCATTCCGGGACGACTTCGAGGCCGATATCGTCGCCCAGCAGGATGCCGATCTTCACGCTCATTCTATGGCCTCAATTGTTGCCGTCATGCCCGGCACGTAGTCAAGCTTGCGCCGACCGCGTAAGTTTGTCAGCGCGTCGGGCGTTCACGCCTTAATTTTTCAGAATCGCCGGTGGGCAAGGCGCGATGTTCGACCTTTCCCCCGTGGGAAAAATCGCTTGTGCGCCCGTAGCCCGCCTAAAGGGCGTAAACGCCCTAATGCTCCACGCGCTACTGTGCGGCAGGCGATCTTGCCACCCCACAGGCTGCGAAAGCTAAAGTAGCGCGGCCGCGATCAGCTCGATGGGGATATTGGGCTGCGCGCGAGCTCATCGAGGGCAGCCGGCTCGGAATTCGCCCGCGGCATATCGGCCAGCGCCTGCGCGGCCTCGCGCGCGTGATCCGCGTTTTGGGCGATGCGGTCGAGATAAGGGTGGATGGCGTGGCCGAGCACGGTCAAGGCAATGAGAGGCCTGCGTTGAAAAAGGGTGCCGCCCAGCTCGCCCTCCAGGGCTATGATGGCGTTGGTCAGCGAGGGCTGGGAAACGCCGCAGCGCTTGGCCGCTCGCGTGAAATTGCGTTCCGCTGACAGCGCCAGAAAATACCGGATTTGGTGCATTTGCATGGGTCCACCTCGCCGTATCGATCGCGCTCGCGTGCGAGCCTGCCATCGACATCGGCTTTCGACGGTGAAGTGGTTCACAGAGGGGCACTTTTCGTCGTTGGGGGCCCGATGCACCTCCCGCGTGCATTTAAGAGCTTCGCGTCTTTGAGGAGCATGCCCGGATAAGCGAACACGGGCGCCAGATCGATAGTCATGGGCTATCGATAGCAGGCTATAGTGTCCCTGCTAGAATCGATGCCTCTGACAAGACGTTTGTCGCGGGCGTGTTCGAGAGCGCAGGTCGAATTGCAATATTCGCTCGTGACGGGGGAGCGCTCATGTCGATTCCAGGCGGCCGGCGGCCGGCGGAACGCCCGCGGGACAAGTTGTCCCTGCTGCGCAACCATTCGCTGTTTCGCGATCTTCCCCCGGCGGTGATCGAGCACCTCGGCTCGTACATGAAGACGCGGAGGGTGGCGCGGGGAACCACCATCTTCGCGAAAGGCGACCCCGGCACCGGCCTCATGGGGGTGCTCGCCGGGACAGTCAAGGTCAGCGTCGCGTCCGCCGACGGCAAAGACATCGTGCTCAATCTCTTTCACGAGGGCGAGGTTTTCGGCGAGATCGCCTTGCTCGACGGCCGTCCGCGCACCGCCGATGCCACCGCCATGTCCGAGTGCGAGCTCGTCGTCATCGAGCGGCGCGACTTCGTTCCGTTTCTCAGCGATCACCCCGACGTGATGCTCAAGTTCATCGAGATTCTGTGCTCGCGGCTGCGCCGGACCAGCGAGCAGGTCCAAGACATCACATTCCTGAACTTGCCGACCCGCCTGGCGAAGACCTTGCTCCAGCTGACCGCGGTCGAAGATGGCTCCGCGACCCGACGCAAAGCGGCCGTGACGCAACGTGAGATCAGTCAGATGATCGGCATATCTCGCGAGAGCACCAACAAACAGCTGCGGGCATGGGCCAAGCGCGGTTGGATTCGGCTCGAACGCGGGGGCGTCAACGTGGTTGCGCCCGACAAGCTCGCTGCCATCGCCATCGAGGGTTCGGAATTCGATCGATCGTGAGGCTGGAGCGCCGCTCCGTCCGAAAGGGCGTCACGCCCGTCTTCGCGGGCTAGGGACCGGCGTCGACGCCCTGATTCCCACCCCATCAACTGCACAAGAGACGATTTTGCCCTCTACATTGCTACGACAGCGCGCCCACGACGCCGCGTGCTTCGAGCAGCTCCGAGAGCTTTTTTCGTGCGTGGAACATGCGGGTTTTGACGGTGTTGCCGGGCACGCCGAGGATGTTCGCGGCCTCTTGCACTGATTTTTCGTGGTAGTAGACGAGGTCGATGATCTCGCGATGCCGCGGCGACAGCCGGGTGAGGCAGTTGCGCAAAATCTCTCCCCGATGCTTGATCGCGAAGGTCGCTTCTGGATCGTCCGCGGGGTCGCTGGCGTCCATGCTTCCCTCGTCCGTCGGCGGCTCGGGCCGGCGCCGCAGTTCGGAGAGCGCCTTGTAACGGGCGATGGCCAATAGCCAGGTCGTGACCGCCGAGCGTGCCTCGAACTGCTGGGCCCGCCGCCAGACGTCGAGGAACACCTCGCTGGTGACATCCTCGGCGAGGGCCTCGCTGCCGAGCAACCGCAATACGAAGCGGTAGATGCGCGCATGATACCGTGCGAACAGGACTTGCATCGCGGGCCTGTTGCCGGATGCAATCTTTGCGACGAGCGCCTCGTCCGAATTGTCTTTGGCCGTGGGCGGTCGCCGCTCGGCGGCGATTCCCGCCACGAGCCCGGCAAAGTCGCTGCGCATTGGTAGCTCCCCTGTTTGGTCTACCAATATGCCTAGACGGCCCCGCGGAAACCTTCTGTTAACTACTTCACAGAGACGGCCGGGCTTTGGGGCCCGCGTTTGGCCGAAGCGGCATGGGGTTTGCCCGATTGGCGGGGGGCTGCGCGCTGGTCTATTTTCTCCCGAGCTGCGAACGAAGGGCAAAAAAGGCCGCGGCGCAAATCGCTAGGGGAGGGACGATGCCGAGTTCGACGACGGTCTGCTTGCCGCCTTGCTGCTCGCGGGAACAAGCGGCGCCGCGCACGCGCAAACCTATCCGAGCGCGACGGTCAAGCTGATCGTCCCGGTTCCGGCCGGCGGCGTGACCGACACCATGGCCCGTATCGTGGCCCAACGACTGACCGAGGCGTGGGGGCAGCCGGTCGTCGTCGACAACCGTCCGGGCGGCAATTATGCCGTCGGAGCGCAAGCGGTGGCGAAATCGGCGCCGGACGGGCTGACGCTCCTGGTCGCGCCCGACTCCACCGTCACCGCCAATCCGCATCTCTTCAGCAAGCTTCCTTACGATCCGGTCAAGGACCTCACGCCCATCATCGTGTTGTGCCGTATCACCCCGGTCCTGGTGATCAACCCGACGCTTGCGGTGCAGAGCGTGCAAGAGCTGATCGCGCTGGCGAAGGCCAAGCCCGGGAGCTTGAACTACGGCTCCTACGGCATCGGCACTTATGCCCATCTGAGCATGGAGGACTTCAAGCAAAGGACCGGCACCGACATCGTGCACATCCCCTACCGCGGCGCGGCGCCCGCCGCGACCGCCCTGCTCGCGGGCGACGTCGCGATGCTGCTCCTCAATCTCAGCAGCATCGAGGAGCACGAGAAGACCGGGAAGGTGAGAATTCTCGCCGCCGCGGGCGAGAAGCGCGCGGCGCTGCGTCCAGAGTTGCCGACGATCGCGGAAGCCGGCGTGCCGGGGTTTTCCACCACGGCCTGGTTCGCGCTGTTCGGGCCGGCAAACATGGCCCCCGAGCTGGTGGCGAAAATCCACGCCGACGTGGCCAAGGTGTTGGAGTTGCCGCAATCGCGCGAGTTCTTCCGCGTGAACAGCTTCGAGCGCGTCGATCTCACGCCCGCGCAATTTTCCAAGCTCATCCAGGACGATTTGGCGCACTGGGGCGCACTGATCAAGGCGGTCGGGGCGAAGCTTGATTGAATATTAGGACGCGCGCTGCAGCGACGGATAGCGATCATGCCTGAACAGTATCCGCCCATTCGCCGTTTCGTGACCGGCCATGACGCCGAGCACGTCGCCAAGGTGCTCATGCAAGGCCCCGTCACCAATGCCAAGCATCCGAGCCCCGGCACCGTCTCGACGCTGATCTGGTCGACCGACCGCACGCCGGCCGACATCGCGGTCGGGGAGGAGATCGAGGATTTGGGCGCGCGCATCATCGGCACTGCCCCGCCGGCGAACGGGACGCG
>JAFAHL010000609.1 GCA_019237215.1 Hyphomicrobiales bacterium
CGCCAAGGTCAATCTGACGCTGCGCGTGCTCGGCCGTCGTGCCGACGGCTATCACGACATCGAAAGCCTGGTCGCTTTCGCCGGCGTGGGCGATGCGTTGACCTTCGCGCCCGGCGGCGCCCTGGCGCTCGCCGTGAGCGGACCGACCGGTGCCGCCGCCGGCGATGTCGCCGACAATCTCGTGCTCAAGGCCGCGCGTGCGCTTGCCGAGCGGGTCGAGGGCCTCAAGCTCGGCCGCTTCACGCTGTCAAAGCGCCTGCCGGTCTCCGCCGGACTGGGCGGCGGCTCGGCGGACGCGGCGGCGTCGTTGCGGCTGTTGGCGCGCGCGAACCGCATCGCGCCCGACGATCCCCGCCTCACCCAGGCGGCGCGCGCGACCGGCGCCGACGTGCCGGTGTGTCTTGATCCGCGGGCGCGCCTGATGCGCGGCATCGGCGACATTCTCTCCGCCCCGCTCGAGCTGCCGCGGCTGTTCGCACTGCTCGTCAATCCCGGCGTTGCGGTGGCGACCAAGGAGGTGTTCGCGGCATTGAATGCCCCGCCCGCGGGACAAATCACTCAAGCGGGCACGCCGGCGGGACCCGCCGAGCTCCTTGCCGAAATCGCCAATGGTCGAAACGACCTGGAAGCCTCTGCAATCGAGCTCGAGCCGGCGATCGCGGACGCGCTCGCCGTGCTTCGCAAGCTGCCGGGCTGCCGGCTCGCGCGCATGTCGGGGTCGGGCGCGACGTGTTTCGGTCTATTCGATTCCTCGCGCGCGACCGCCGCGGCCGCCCGCACGCTGCGGGTCGGCTATCCGGTGTGGTGGGTGCGCGCGACCGTGCTCGGCGGTTAGAGTTGCGCGAAAGGGCCTGCTAGTTCGAGCGGCAGATGCAGAACTCGACCGTCTCTTCGAGCGCCTCCTTCATCGGCGAGGCCGGAAACAAGGCGAGCGCGTCGGTGGCAATCGCACCGTAATGCCGTGCGCGCTGGATGGTGTCTTCGAGCGCGCGGTGCTTCGTCATCAGGCCGATCGCATATTCGAGGTCGGCGTCGGTCGCGTCCCCCTCCTCGAGCGTGCGCCGCCAGAATGCCCGCTCGCTCTCCGATCCGCGGCGGAACGACAGCACCACCGGCAGCGTGATCTTGCCCTCGCGAAAATCGTCGCCGGTGTTCTTGCCGAGCTTGGCCGCCTTGCCGCCGTAGTCGAGGGCGTCATCCACGAGCTGGAAGGCGATACCGAGATTCATCCCGAACGAGCGGCAGGCGTTTTGCTCGTCTTTGGGCCGCGCGGCGAGCGCCGGACCCACCTCGCAGGCGGCGGCGAAGAGCTCTGCGGTCTTGGCGCGAATGACGGCGAGGTAGTCGTCCTCGGTGGTGGCGGTGTTCTTGGCGGCGCCGAGCTGCATCACCTCGCCTTCGGCGATGACCGCGGCGGCGGAGGAGAGAATTTCAAGCGCTCTGAGCGAGGCGACTTCGACCATCATCTTGAACGCCTGGCCGAGCAGGAAATCGCCGACCAGCACGCTCGCCTCGTTGCCCCACAGCATGCGCGCTGCGAGCTTGCCGCGCCGCATCTCGCTTTCGTCCACGACGTCGTCGTGCAGCAACGTGGCCGTGTGCATGAATTCGACGGCGGCCGCGAGCTTGACGTGGCCGATGCCGGGATAACCGGCGAGCCTCGCCATGGCCAGCGTGAGCATCGGGCGCAGCCGCTTGCCGCCGGACGAGATCAGGTGGTTGGCGACCTCGGGAATCATCGCGACTTGCGATCCGGTGCGCGACAATATGGTCGTATTGACGCGGTCCATGTCGGCGGCCACGAGCTCGCTTAGACGATCAATGGTGGCGGGTGAACGGCTTTCAAACGGGACGATGACAGCCAAGAGACATGCTCCGGAATGGGTCCCGAACGCGAGGACGTGAGAGCATAGAAACGCTATGGTGACGCGGCAAGTGCGACAAGCGCACATCTTCGCGAGCGGTTTCGAACGAGGCGAGTTGATGGAAGCGATTGCGGTGCGTGCCGGGGACTGGCGGCCGCACGCCGGCCAACGCGTGGCGGTCCTGGTGCCTTGCTTCAACGAGGAGGCGACCATCGGCAAGGTGGTCGCCGATTTCCGCGCCGTG
>JAFAHL010000611.1 GCA_019237215.1 Hyphomicrobiales bacterium
CCATGCGCGAAGGCCTGGCAGCGTATGGAATTCTTCCGCGGCGCGGGCGCGGCCGTCCGGAAACAGCGCCGACGCCATGTGGCTCAAGACAGCGCCGGGGCCGAGCTCTAAGGCCGCGATGGCTCCGGCCGATCGGCAGCTCTCGAGGCAGGCTGCCCAGTTGATGGTGGTTGAGATCTGACGGGCGAGCTTGTCGATCCCGGTTTCGATGTCATAGACGGTATCGCCGTCGAGACCGCTAAGTAGCCGGTATTCGCGAGGCGGTAGGAGTGGAGACGCCTCCCGTAGGGCGATGCGGAACTGCTCGGTCGCCTGCCGCAGTAGCGGCGTGTGCGCCGGGACCGCAACCGGGAGGATAAAAGCGCTCTTTGCCCCGAGCGCCGCCGCCTCCTGGCACACAGCGTCGAGCGCGGAGCGAAGGCCGCCGACCGTGAAGTTGTCGTCCTCATTCACAATCGCCATGAAAACCTGGTGGCGCGCCAGGATCGGCTCGAGCGTGGGCCGACGCAGCCCGACAATCGCCGCGAGCCCGCTATCCTTTGGCGCGGCCGCATCGATCGCCGCCGCGCGGCGTTGCGCCAAACGCAGAGTGGTCGGCCCATCGACAGCGCCGGCGCATCCCCAGGCGGCGAGCTCGCCAATGCTGTAGCCGGCGATCACGGCGCGCGCGGGCCAGGCCGGGCCAAGCGCCGCCCGTGTCGCCAGAGCTTGGGTGCAGCACAGAATCTCGCCGGCGAGGTTAGTAAACAGGTCCGCCGCAGCCGCTTCCCGCACGAAACGACGAGGATCCTGCCCGAGCGCCTTGGCCGCTGCGGCGAAGACGGGCTCGGCCTCCGGGCAGCTCGCGACGAGGTCGAACATTGCAGAATGTTGCCGGCCCTGCCCCGAGCAGAGAATCGCTACCAGGCTCTCCATGTCGCTACCAGCCCGCCGTGAGGAGGAGCGCAATCGCCAACGTCACGATGCTGGCGCGCGAGCTGACAGTCAGCGTCGATCCGACTTCGTGCGAATCCTTGCCGTATCGCAGGCCGAACAGGACGCAGAAGAAACCCGACGGCAAAGCAAGCAGCAACAATGCGGCGCGCCCCGTTTCGTGGCTCATTGGCAAGACGAGAAGAGGGCGTAGCCGATCAGAGGATGCACGACGTTCTTGAGGATCGCTCCGCTGATGACATTGCGACTGAAGAGGATGCTCTGGGCGGATAGGATCACGCCCGTCACAAAGAGTACGACGCCTCCGGCCGCTTGGCCGATGAGCTGAAGGGATTGGACAATGACGGGAACCAGCGGGATCCCGGCAAGAGTCACAAAAAACGGCCATTGCGAAAGCAAGACCCGGCTTGGCGTCGTCGCCATCGCCATGAAGAGCCACGCGGGCAGGGCAAAGTCCATCACCAGCGCATTGAGCTCGGAGACGTGATGGTTATCGACGTCTCTGATCCATCCGGCGAAATAGCCAAGCCCCATGATGGCGAAGATCGGCACGAGGGCGTTGATCAGAATTCCGATTATGGGACAGCGAGCTCCCTTCCGAGGGCGTCGACGAACAGGGTCATGGCCAGCAGGTCGGCGCAGCCTCCTGGGCTAAGGCGCCGGGCGACGAACGCCGCATGCACGGCCGCGGCCTGCGCCCGCCAGCCGGAAGCGCCGACCCCCCCGTGCGACAGGAACGAGGCGGCCGCTTCGGCGGCGTAGCGCATCCCCTCGGCGCCGGCGCGATGCAGGAGGTTCGTGTCGCCGACCGCCGCGATCAGCGCGAAGCACGCATGCACAGGCGCTGCATCGAGGTCGTTGGGCTGCAATGAGCGGCCCTGCCACAGGGCCGGCAAGCCCACCTCGTAGACGCTGCGAAATCCCCCCGCGGCCTCAGCCCGGGCGCCGCCTGCGCCATAACGTCGGAGCGCAGCGGCGCCGTGGCTGAAGAGCGGAATTGGACCTCGCCCGATTTCCACGGCCCATCGTCGCGCGACGACCTCGCCGAGACGAACCGGCGCAAACGTCGCGCCCGCTGGCGATGTCTCGCAGACCGCGCCCGCCGCGGCGCAGAGCAGGCCGAGGCCGAAGATGGCGCCGCGATGCGTGTTGACGCCGCCCGTAGCGGCGAGCATGGCGGCCTCCGCGCGCAGTCCGATCGCCCTGAGACGGTCCATGTCCGCGCCGTCCTGACCGGCGATCGCCAGTTCCGCGAAAAAAGGGCGCAGCGAGTGGGCGCTGGCCTTCATCATGGCCCCGTCCATGTCCTGATGGCTGCCGCTATCGATGTGGCTGACGAGCCCCGGCTTCGGCCAGGCCTGAAGCTCGCGCAACAGCGCCAGAACCGCCTGGTCGGCGATCAGCTGCGTGACGACGTTGCTTCGCCGCCGCTGCGCGGGGCGGGGGGAGAGTTGCTCGAGCAGGAGCGCCGCGCTCATGCGTGGCGTCCCACGCCCGGCAGAGACGCG
>JAFAHL010000612.1 GCA_019237215.1 Hyphomicrobiales bacterium
CTGGAGAATCGACGCTTCGTCATTGTTTCCTCCTGGTGCGAGGCCCGCGACGATTGAGCCCTACACCCCGAACAGTTTGCTGTAACGCGCCTTGATCTCTTCGCTCAACCTTTCCACCGCCACCGGATCGTCCTTCATCTTCTTGACCTCGCCAAAGGGCTTTCGACCGGGCTTGTCCTTGGCCTGCGGATGCAACGAACGCAATCCTCCGACATCGATGCAGAGTTGCTGCGCCTCGGGCGAGAAGCAGAAGCTCTGGAACAGGCGGGCGGCATTCGGATTGGGCGCGTTCTTGAACAGCGCGTTGGGGCCGACGATGAGCGGCGAGCCTTCGGTCGCATAAACGAGCTCGACCGGAGTCCCCTTCTCCTTCTCGACGAACATGTTGTACTCGTTGCCGTCCGCCATCACGGCGCGCTCGCCCAGCGCAAGTTTCTTGGGCGGATCGGCCGACGACTGCACCTGCATCACCTTCTGCTTGGAAAGCTTCTCGAAATAGTCCCAGCCGAGATCGCGCGCCATTTGATAGGTCGCGGTCATGATGGTGCCGCTGTAGCTCGGATGCGCCTTGACGATCTTGCCCGTCCATTTCGGTTCGAGCAGGTCGGCGTAGCTCTTCGGCGCCTCCTCGGCCTTCACCATGGTGGTGTTATAGCCGATGATGCAGACCCAGGCGCGGAAGCTCGCGAAGGTGCCGTCGGGATCCTTGTGCTCGACCGGATAATATTGGGCCACGTCCTCGGGCAGATAGGGTTCGAGTATTCCTTCGCGTTTCCATACGATGAAATGGGCGGCATCGGAGGAATTGACGACGTCGACGCTATGAATGCGGCTCGCATATTCCTGGCCAATGCGCTGGAACACCCGCTCGGCGCCGCTGCGCTCCACGCGCACGTCGATGCCGGGATATTTCGCCTCGAACGCCTTGGCAATGCGCTCCGCAACCGGCAGGTCGATCGACGTATAGTAGACGACCCTGCCCTCCTTCTTTCCCGCCGCGATCAGCTGCGGCGTGACCGTGCTCGCGGGCGGGGCCGCTGACGTGACCGATGCGAACGCGCCCGATGCCGCAATGGCCGTCGAGCCCTTGAGCACGTCGCGGCGGGAAAGGGTGTGCCGCTTCATCGTCGTCTTCTCCTCCAATGTCGTTGCCCCGCAAGCTCATGCGCTGAGCGCGCGGCAGCGCTCGGGCGGCAGATGGAGCCACACCGACGCGCCCGGCGGGATGTTTTCGGCCGCCGGCGCCTGCACGCGCAACTGGGTGCCATCGGGCATCTCCACGAGATAGTCGCGGCTCGCGCCGAGAAAGACCTGCCGCACCACGGTTCCCGGCACGACGTTTTCCGTCACCGCGGGCTTCTCCGCCCACAAACGCACGACGTGCTGGCGGATGGCAGCGGCGCCCTCGCGGCCGGCGACAAACGTGCCGCCGCTGCAGCGCAGTAGCGAGCCGGCGCACGAGAGATGGCATTCATCGAGCGCGCGGCCCTTGATGACGTTGCTCGAGCCGATGAAACGGGCGACAAATTCCGAGCGTGGCCGCTCGTAGATGTCCTCCGGCGAGCCCGCCTGTTCGATCTTGCCCGCGTTCATCACGGCGATAACGTCGGCGGTGGTCATCGCTTCCGACTGGTCATGGGTGACATAGACCGTGGTGTAGCGGTATTCGTCGTGAAGGCGGCGCACCTCGAAGCGCATCTCTTCGCGCAGATTGGCATCGAGGTTCGAGAGCGGTTCGTCCAGAAGGAGTGTCTCGGGCTCGACGATGAGGGCGCGCGCGAGCGCCACGCGCTGCTGCTGGCCGCCCGAGAGTTCGCCCGGGTAGCGACCGGCGAGCCCGCGCAGGTGGGTGGTATCCAGGATCGCGGCGAGTTTGCGGTCGATGGTGGCGCGGTCGAGCTTGCGCAGCTTGAGTCCATAGGAGACGTTTTCCGCGACCGTCATGTGCGGCCACAGCGCATAACTCTGAAAAATCATCGACATTTTGCGCCGCTCCGGCGGCAGCGTCCGCGCCGGCGAAGATATCAGCTGGTCGCCGACCCGAATTTCGCCGGCCGACGGCTCGACGAAGCCCGCGATCAACCGCAGCGTCGTCGTCTTGCCGCAACCGGAAGGCCCGAGCAGGCAGACCAACCGGCCGTGCTCGATGGTGAGCGACACGTCGTCGACGACCGCAACCTCTCCATAACGCTTGGTCAGGCCCCGCAGTTCAACCGACGCCACGCCCGTCCTCCTCGACGCCCGGCGGGCTGTTCCGCCGCTGCCGTGTTCGGCTATTGAAACACCAAACAGCTGATCGGTATCCGCGACAGCTTGCCGCCATAGCGGCGCCCTGCGTCCTCACGCCGACAGCGCTCGCCGCTTCGCAGCATGTGGCCAGCGCGGATCGTCAGGTACCGGTGAACGCCGGTTTGCGTTTCTCCATGAAGGCCCGGCGGCCTTCGATGAAGTCGTTGCTGGTGAAGCATTGCTCCACCAATTCGGCGCAGCGCGCCACGTTGCGCTTGGATTCATCCTTCAAGACCTCGCCGACGATGTATTTGACCGCCTTCACCGTGAGCGGCGCGTTGGTGGCGATCGTCTCGGCATAATTCTTCACGTACGCCTCGAGCTCGGCGTCGGGCACGACGCGATTGACGAGGCCCATCAGGCGCGCCTCCTCGGTGTCGAACTGGCGGGCGGTGAAGAAAATCTCGCGGGCGAAGGCTCCCCCGACGACGTCGACGAGCCGGCGCAGCCCGGCGTAGGAGTAGCCGAGCCCGAGCTTCGCCGCCGGCACCGCGAAGCGCGCATTGTCCGAGCAGATGCGCAGGTCGCAGCACACCGCCAGCCCAAGGCCGCCGCCGATGCAATAGCCGCGGATCATGGCGATGGTGGGCTTGGGAAATTCCTGTATGCCCGCATACGCCTTCTCGACCGTCGCATTGTAACGCTGGGTCGCATCGAGGGTGGCGCGCTCGCTTTCGAACTTCGAGATGTCGGCGCCGGAGACGAAGGCCTTGCCGCCTGCGCCCGTGAGCACCACCACGCGCACCTCGTCATCCTGGGCGAAGCCTTCGAGGATTCGGCTCGTCGCCGCCCACATATCGAGCGAAACGGCGTTATGACGCTCGGGATTGTTGAAGATCACGTAGCCGACGCGCCCGTCCTTGCGCGCGAGCATCTTGTCGGTCTTGGTTACGTCGTCCATGGCTTGTCCTCCGCGCTCGCGCGCCAAATCAACTTCGCCCGTCAAACCGCATTCGCCTTGCGTAACGCGGCAATTTCCTTCGCATTGAATCCAAACTCCTTGAGCACCGCGTCGGTGTGCTCACCGAGCGTAGGCGGCGGCGCCGCGAGCCGGCTCGGCGTGCGCGACAGCGACATCGGCTGGCCGGCCATGCGCATGGGCGACTTATCCTTGGTCTTCACCGACTGCGCCATACCGAGGTGCACGACCTGCGGGTCGGCATAGACCTCATCGATGGTATAGATCGGTCCGCACGGAACGCCCGCCTTGTTGAGCAGCTCGATCCACTCGGCGCTCGTGCGCTTGACGGTATATTTCTCCATGTCGGCATTGAGCGCGTCGCGGTGCTTCGAGCGCTCCGCGGCGGTCTGATATTCCGGACGTTGCATCAATTCGGTCGCGTTGGCGGCGTTGCAAAATCGCGCCCATATCTTCGAGCCGGTCGAGGCGATGTTGATGTGTCCGTCGGCGGTCTTGAAGACGCCGGTCGGGATACTGGTCGGATGATTGTTGCCGGCCTGGCCGGGCACCTCGCCGCCGATCAGCCAGCGCGCGCCCTGGAAGTCGAGCATGAAGATCTGCGCTTGCAGCAGCGAGGTCGCGACGTATTGGCCCTGCTTCGACTTCTCGCGCTCGAGCAGCGCGACCAGAATACCGAGCGCGCAAAACAGCCCCGCGCTGAGATCGGCGATGGGGATGCCGACGCGCACCGGCCCTTGCCCGGGCAGGCCGGTGATCGACATCAGCCCGCCCATGCCTTGCGCGATCTGGTCGAAGCCCGGCCGGTCGGCGTAGGGGCCGCTCTGCCCGAACCCGGAAATGCTGGCGTAGACGAGCTTCGGATTGATCTTGCGCAGCTGCGGATAATCGATGCCCAGCCGCCGCTTCACGTCCGGGCGAAAATTCTCGACCACGACGTCGGCCTTCTTGACCATGCGCTTGAACGCCGCCAAGGCTTCGGGCGCCTTGAGGTTGAGCGTCATGCTGCGCTTGTTGCGGTGCAGATTCTGGAAGTCCGAGCCTTCGCGCGGGCCGCCGAGCGGGTCGCCGCCGCCGGGCTCGGGCGGTAACTCGATCTTGATGACGTTGGCGCCCCAGTCGGCGAGTTGGCGCACGCAGGTTGGCCCAGCGCGCACTCGGGTCAGGTCGAGGACCGTGAATCGTTCGAGCGCGCGCGAACCCCTGGGAAACGGCATTTTTTCGGCACCTGCGAGGTGTTGTTTCTTCCGCTGCATTTCTGCCGCGGAGCACCGGGAAAACCAGACATTCCCCGATATCCCGGCCGTTGTCTACCGAGGAGAGATTTGAGTCGGCGGGGCTCTATCCGCTATGGTGCGGCAGCGGGGGGCGCTGCAGCATCGATTGGACGCCGTGATGACCACGCCCACGCTGATCCCCTCCAAGCTTAACCGCGCGCTGCTGGCGCTGCTTGTCGCCGGCGCCGCCACGATCGCGAGCGCGCAAGAGTCGAGCGCCCAGGAGTCCCGCCAGCCGGCGCAGCACGGCGAGCAGCGAGCGAGCGAACCGCGGCAAGGGGAACAACGACAAACCGACGCACGCGAGAGCGTGTTGCGGCTGTTGCCGGCGGACTCGGTGACCGAGCACGCCGTCGCGATTCCCGGCGGCACACTGACCTATACCGCGACCGCGGGAACGCTCTCGCTCTTCGATCAATCGGGCGAACGCTCGGCCGCGGTCTATTACACCGCCTATGTCGCCAAGAACGCCGAGCCCGCGAACCGTCCCGTCACCTTCGCCTTCAACGGCGGACCGGGCGCGGCGTCGGCTTATCTCAACTTGGGCCTGGCCGGTCCGCGCATCCTGGAGTTTCCCGGTAACGACGCCGCCGCGGCGCGCATGCGGGACAATCCCGCGACCTGGCTCGCCTTCACCGATCTCGTCATGATCGATCCGGTTGGCGCCGGCTGGAGCAGAGCGGCCAAGGCCGACGGCGGCAAGGCGTTCTATGGCGTACAGGCGGACGCGCAGGCCGTTGCCAAGGTCATCGCGCTCTACGTCGCCAAGAACGGCCGCGGCAATTCACCCAAATACATCCTCGGCGAAAGCTATGGCGGCTTTCGCGCCGCCAAGGTGGCGCAGGTGCTGCAACACGATCAGGGCATCATGGCGTCCGGCATCGTCATGCTGTCGCCGGTGATCGAGGGCGTCTTGACCTTCGGCAGCAATCGTTCCGCGCTGAGCGCCGCCTTGCAATTGCCGTCGCTGGCGGCGACCGAGTTCGAGCGCAAGGGAGCCTTCAGCAAAGAGGCGCAGGCGCAGGCCGAGCGCTTCGCGCTCACCGACTATCTCACGACGCTCGCCGGTCCGCGGCCGCAGGGCGATGCCGCGCGCAATTTTTACGCCCGCGTCGCGGAGATCACCGGCCTCCCCGAGGACATCGTCACCCGCTCGCGCGGCTTCATCCGCGACGCCTACCTCAAGCATCTGCGCTCCGCCGAGGGCAAGATCGTGAGCCGCTACGACGCCACGTTGGCGGTCCCCGATCCGTTCCCGGAGCAGGAGACGGCGCGCGGCGGCGACCCGGTGCTCGACGGTTTCACCCGCGCCTATGGCGCCGCCTTCGCCGCCTATGCGCGCGACGAGCTCGGCTTCAAGACCGAGATGACCTATATCTTGTTGGCATCCGACATCGCCGGCAAATGGGATTGGGAAGGCTCGGGGCGCGGCTCCGCGAGCGTCAGCGACGATTTGCGGGAATTGCTCGCACTCATTCCGTCGTTCCGCCTGCTCATCGCGCACGGCTACAGCGACATGGTGACGCCCTACGCCGCGAGCCGCTACGTGCTCGACCACCTGCCGCCGATCGGCGATCCGTCGCGCACGCAGCTCCTGCTCTATCGCGGCGGGCATATGTTCTATACCGACCCGGAGTCGCGCAAAGCGTTCAGCGCGGACGCGAAGACATTCTATCAATCGACGCAGTGACGTGACGCGTGCGGTATCAGGGCCGCGCTGCGAACTTGCAGCGCGGAGGACCTTGAGAGGTTGCGTCAAGACATGTTCGCGTCACGAGGCTTACCGAGACCCGTCGTACTCCAAAATATCGAATCCGACGTGGCGGTCGACCATGTAGATCAGCCCGCGCTCGTCGAGCGCGACGTCGTTGCTCTGCGGCGCCGATCTGCCCGCTGCCGGCTGCGGGATGAAATGGCCGATCTCGCGCGGGCTTTCCGGATCGGCGACGTCGATGATGCGCAGGCCGCCGCCGAACCAAACGGCATAGACGACGGTGCCCGCCATACGTTCGCAGAACTGGTGCGCCCCGAAGCGGGCGCCGCTCGTGCGGCTGAAGGGCGAATCGAGCTCGCTCATCTGGAACTGCCCGAGCGGCTTGATGGCGCCGAGATCGCTGACATCGAAGGTCAGCAGGCACGCATGCGCGCGCCCGCGCCGCGCCTCCTCCTCGTTCGCGCTCAGCGCTTGGTCCTCCTCGTCGATCGCAACGGCGATGCGGCGACCGCCGATGCGGTCCGGCACCGGCATCACGGTATGCGTCGGCTCCGGAAACAGCGGATGGTAATTGTACGCGCCCACGGCTTTCGGCCGCGCCAGGTCGGACACGTCGACGATCCAAAAGCCCGCATGCCAGCAGCTCGCCCACATCTCGTCGCCGAAACGCAGCGCATGATGCAGGCGATGCCGGCGGCCCGACCAGCTCGGCGTCTCGCCGCCCTCGACATGCTGGCCGGGCATCCACCAGCGCGAGACTTCCCGCGGCCGTCGCGGGTCGCGCAGATCGTAGATGACGAGGATGTTGCCGAGGTATCCTTTCATCTCGGTCGAGATGTAGGCGTGACGCTCGTCCATGTCGAAGCGATGCACGCCGATACCGCCGGTCTTGTGATAGCAGATCAGCTGCGGCCGCGCGGGGTCGGACACGTCGTAGATCTTGAAACCACCGTTCTCATAGCCGCGCTGCTCGAACGCTTCGAGCAGCGCCAGGTCGTTTTCGGTCACGCTCATCTTCGCGGCGATTTCCTCGCGCGTGGGCTCGCGCTCGAGCGCTTCGGCGAGCGCGCGGCGCGCGGCCGGCAGCTGCTCGGCGCGGCGACCGATCTTGCTCATGTTGCGCTCGTGATTGACGATCATGACGTCGCCCACGACGCGCACCTTGTGGCTGTGCGAGTCGTGGTCGTCGAGCGTGACGGTGGCGACGACGCGCGGCTGGCGCGGATCGCCGATGTCGACGATCGACGTGCCGAGATGAACCGCATTGGGAATGTGCCCGACATAGGCATGGGAGCCGCGGACCGTGACCTGCCCCGCCCCGGGGAGATCGAGATGACCCAGGCGGCGGACGTTGCGGGCGAGCGTCTCGCTTTCCACTGTGTTCATAGCGTCCGAAGGCTCCGACCAACTCCTCAGTCCAGCTTCGCGCCCGAGGCCTTGATGATCGCGGCCCATTTGGGGATTTCGGATTTGATATAAGCCGCGAACTCCTCCGGCGTCCCGCCGATGACGTCGACGCCGAGAGCCGCGAGCGACGTCTTGACGTCTGGATCGTCGAGCGCGGCCGCGAGCGCGCGATTGAGCGTGGCGATCACGTCTTTCGGCGTGTGCGCGGGCGCCACCAGGCCGTGCCACGTGGTGGCGTCGAAATTCTTGATCCCGAGCTCGTCGATGGTCGCAATATCGGGCAAGACCGCGGTGCGCTTGAGGGCCGCGACCGCAAGCGGTCGCACTTTCCCGTCCCGGATATGCGGCAGCACGGACGAAGCGGTGGCAAACATCATCTGCACGTGGCCGGCGATCACGTCCTGCAACGCCGGGGCCGCGCCCTTGTAGGGCACATGGACGATGTCGATCTTGGCCTCGGCCTTGAACAGCTCGCCGGCGAGATGGGCGGCCAAGCCGTGGCCGGAGGAGGCAAAATTGAGCTTGCCCGGATTGGCCTTGGCGAGCGCGATCAGCTCGTCCATGGATTTCGCCGGCAGCGCCGGGTTCACCACCAGGATATTGGCCTGCGCTCCGATCAGGCCGATCGGGGCAAAATCCGTTTCCGGGTCGAAGTTGATTTTCTTGTAGAGCGCCGCGTTGGTGGCGAGGATGGCGTTGTTGCCGTTGAACAGCGTGTAGCCGTCGGGCGCCGCATGGGCGACGGCCTCGGCTGCGACGTTGCCGCCGGCCCCCGGCCGGTTATCGATGACGAGCGGCTGGCCGAGAATTTGCTCGAGCTTGCGGCCGAGGATGCGCCCG
Organism: Hyphomicrobiales bacterium; assembly: GCA_019237215.1. GTDB lineage: Bacteria > Pseudomonadota > Alphaproteobacteria > Rhizobiales > Xanthobacteraceae > VAZQ01. The sequence goes on from JAFAHL010000612.1 coordinate 8,447, forward strand.
AGCACGTCGCTTGCCCCGCCCGGCGTGAAGGCGACGACAAGCGTAATCGGCCGCGTGGGATAGTCCGCCGCGCGCGCGACGCAGGGCCCACACGCCAGCAAAACCAGCGCGACCAAAACGCTCGGCGTTGCTCGCAGCATCGATCTTTCTGTCGTTACACGAACTGCACGGCGATGGCGCCGAGCGCGCCGAAGTCGGCGTGCAGCGTGTCGCCCTTGTGCGCGAGCACCACGCGCGTAAACGAGCCCGCCAGCACGAGATGGCCCGGCTCGAGCGCGACCCCGTGGCTTGCGAGCTTGTTGGCGAGCCACGCCACGCCGAGCGCGGGATGACCGAGCACGCCGGCGGCAACCCCGGTCTCCTCGATCTCGGAATTCTTGTACATGATGCCGCCGACCCAGCGCAGGTCGACGTCGAGCGGCCCGACCGGCCGACCACCGACGACGATCCCGGCCGCCGCCCCATTGTCGGCGACCGTGTCGAAAATCTTGCGCGGGTCCTGTAGGCGCGCATCGACGATCTCGATCGCGGGAACGACGTATTCGGTCGCGCGCAGCACCTCGGCGAGGCCGACGCCCGGTCCCTTCAGCGGCTTGCCCATGATGAAGGCGAGCTCGATCTCGACCCGCGGCCGGCAATAGTTCTCGTGTGGAATCTTGGCGCCATCCGCGATCATCATGTAGTCAAGGAGGTGCCCGTAATCCGGCTCGTCGATCTGGGAGGAGCGCTGCATCGCCTTGGAGGTGAGCCCGACCTTGTGGCCGATCAGTTTGGCGCCGCCGGCGATCTTGCGCTTGGCCACTTCGGTGGAGATGGCATAGGCGTCCTCGA
>JAFAHL010000627.1 GCA_019237215.1 Hyphomicrobiales bacterium
TCATCGCCTTCCAGTTTCACGGCATAGGTGCGCAGGTCCTCCGTCACCGGCGCACACAGCGCCTTGCCGGAGCGAATGTCGAATTGGCCTTGATGCAACGGACACTCGATCCTGCCGTCTTCGACGAAGCCGTCGCTCAACAATGCCAGCGCATGCGTACAAATTCCGGAAGTGGCAAAGACCTCATTCGATAACCGGTAGAGCGCGACGGGCGTGCCATTCACGTCTATGCCCAGCACGCCATCCGCGCCGATTTCGCTGGAGGATGCGACCCTCTGCCATGCCATCGTCTGCGGCCTCTACACGAGATGGTTCAGCATAGCTTTCATTTTTCGCAAGGCCAATAGGTCGCTGAACTTGCGCAATCGTGGCAAAGTCTTTCAGGTGATCAGCATACCATCATATCTTTCTAACGCCCGAACGGGCGGCGTAGCCAATCAATGAACCACGACCAGAGAAAACGCCCGGCATTGAATGGCGTGCGGGATGCGGCGCGTGTCTGTGTTCCTGCAAGCCGCGCATTGAGATTGGCAGCAAAGTCGGCAACCAGGCGACGGCCAAGCTCGAGGACAAGGCCGGAACGCGAGAATTGGGCGAGCGCGCCTTGCAAGCTGTATTCGACCGTCACGAAGACGCGCGTCTGCTGGCCTGCGGCCTCCGGCGCAAGGCGGTAGAGGATTTCACCCTTGGTCCGCGAGCCGGTACCCCTGTCGCTGCCCGCGCCGCGAATGATGCCACGCAGCGCCCGATCGTCGCGTTCGATCACGGCGGAGCCGGAAAAGCCGGCCTGGATCGGGCCGAGCCTGACCGTCATCTTTCCCTTCGCGGTACTTGCATCATGCTCGGTCAGCTCGACCCCGTCGAGGCAGGCGGCCACGGCAGGAATGTCCGCAAAGATCGTCCATACCGCTTGCGGCGGTCTTGCCACCACGAAACTCTCCTCGAATCGCGTCCACCCCGTGCGCGCCTCTTCCGGCGCGGGCGTCGGCGCGGCCATCGAGGCGCGCGCCACCTCGCCGGTCGGCGCGAAGACCGGAAGCGGAGCCGGCGGCGGGGCAGCTGCTTGCGACGTGACGGCCGCGGGTTTCGACGCGCGTGCCGCGATCACGCTTTCCACCGCGTTGATGATGCCCAGATATCCCGTGCATCGGCACAGATTGCCGGAAAGCTCGAGGCGGATCCGGCGCGCGTCCGCCTCCGGAAGCCGTCGCACGATGTCGCGCGCCGCAATCAGCATGCCAGGCGTGCAGAAGCCGCATTGCAAGCCATGCTCGCGCGAAAATGCCGTGCGCAGCTCTTGCATGATCGAATCGGCGTCGAAGCCTTCGATCGTTTGCACCGCAAGGCCGTCGCACTGAACCGCGTAGGTGAGGCAGGAGCGCGCAGGCTCATCATCGATCAACACAGTGCACGCGCCACATACGCCGTGCTCGCATCCGAGATGGGTCCCCGTCAGGCGGCAATGCTCGCGCAGGAAATCGGCCAGATGGGTGCGCGGCTCGACCAGCGCCTGGATCTTCCGCCCGTTCACGCTGAGCGCGATTGGCGTCACGGCGCGAGCACCTGCATCAGGGCGCGCGTCACCACAGCCGTCGCCATGCTGTGCTCGACTGCATCGAGCCCGCTCACCGATTGCGCGAGCGCCTGGCTCACGGCTTCCGTTGAGGCGGCGATCTCTCCTTGCTTTGCCACCTGCTGCGCCAATGACGCGAGTGGATAGGGTGTTCCACGCAGCGCACCGAGAAAGATGTTGGCCACGCCGGATTCCGGATCAAACACGGCGGCCGCGCTCGCTTCGGCAAACTCGCCGGTCTTACGACAGAATTTGTAGAAGCCATACCGTCCGGCGCGCGACAGCTTGGGGACGTCGATCGATTCGATGATTTCGTTTCCCGCAAGCGTCGTCGTGAAGGCTCCTCGAATGAGGTGCGCGACCAAAATCTTGCGCGGGATCGGACCGCGAACATTGACGGATGCGCCGAGCGCGGCAAGCGCGAGCGGCCAATCCGCGGCTGGATCGGCGTGAGCCAGACTGCCGCCGAGGGTGCCGCGGTTGCGCACCGAGCGATAGGCGATGGCCGCCGCCACCTCGCACAGCATCTCGCCGCCGGAAAGCCGGCCGCGCGCATCCTCCAGACGGGCGTGAGTGACGCCGGCGCCGATGTGCCACGCGCGACCGGCATCTTCCAGTTGCTGCAGCACCTTGAGCCGCGAGATGTCGACCAGTAGGGCAGGGCGCGCGAGCCGCAAATTCAACATCGGTCCCAGCGACTGACCGCCCGCCAAAATCTTGGCGCCTTGCGCGTTCGCCAGCGCGGCCAATGCCTCTGCGACGTCGGCGGGACGCATATAATCGAAGCGCGCAGCCTTCATGGGTTTTCCACTCGGGGCTGGGTCGACGACTTGGCGCGGTCGATCGCCTCGAGCAGCCGGCGCGGGGTGAGCGGCGTCTCGGTCAGTTCCACGCCAAGCGATCGCAACGCATCGTTGACCGCGTTGAAGATCACCGCGGGCGGGGCGATCGCACCGCCTTCTCCCATGCCCTTGATGCCGAACTCGGTGTAGGGCGACGGTGTCTGCATATGATGGATGCGAATGGCGGGAATCTCGGTCGGCCCGGGCAGGAGATAGTCGGCGAGGGTCGAGGCAAGCGGCTGTCCATTCGGGTCGAACGGGCTCTCCTCGTAGAGTGCGGTACCGATGCCCTGGGCCGCTCCTCCGAGCGTTTGGCCTTCGACCACCATCGGATTCACCAGCGTGCCGCAATCCTCGACGATGACGTAATCGAGAATCTCGACCGCGCCCACTTCGATGTCGACGGCCACCACCGCGGCATGGGAGGCATAGCTGAACGCGCCGGTGTCGCGTTTGGGGCGAAAGCCGACGGTGGCCTCGAGCCCACCGAGGTCGACATCGGGCGGCAGCTCCTGCGGCCGCAGATACCAGGCTTCGGCGACGTCGCGCAGTGAGACCGATTTTCGCGGCCCGATGATCTGCCCGTTTTCATATTTCATCGTGCCGACGGCGGCCTGCATGAGATGGGCACCGATCGCGAGGAAGCGGGGGATGAGCGCCTTGCATGCATTGGCGACCGCGCCGCCCGCCATGACGATGCTGCGCGAGGCATAAGTGCCGGTGGAGTAGGGCGTGGTGCCGGTATCGCCGAGCAGGACCCGAATGTTGGCGAGCTCGATCCCGGTGACCTCGTGGGCGATCTGAGCGAGCGTCGTCTCCATGCCCTGGCCATGCGAGTGGACGCCGGCGCGGACTTCGAGCCCGCCATCCGGCGTCACTCGCACCGTCGCCTGGTCGTAACCGGGAATGATCGGCAAGCCCCAACCCGAGAATACGCTGGTGCCGTGCGCGGTCTGCTCGCAATACGAGGCAAACCCGACCCCGATCAGTCGGCCATCGCGCTCTCCGCGCCGCTGTCGCTCGCGCCACGCGTCCAGGCCGATCTTTTCGCGCGCGAGGATGAGCGCCTTGCGGTAGTCGCCGCTGTCGTAGTGTTTGCGCGCCACGTTGTCGTAGGGCATGTCGGCGGCCGAGACGAGATTGTCGTGACGCACCTCCCACGGCTCGCGACCGACCGCGCGCGCGATTGCGTCGATCACGAGCTCCAAGGCGAAGCAGACGCCGGTTCTAGCCACGCCGCGATAGGGCAGGAAGCCGGGCTTGTTCGTAGCCACGCAATGGGTGCGGCAGCGGTAGCCGCGGAAATCGTAAGGCCCCGGCAGGTTGCCGGTCGCTTGTCCCGGTTCCAACGCCACGGTGAACGGCCAGGCCGAATACGCACCGCCGTCGATCGTGATGTCCGCATCGAGCGCCAACAACCTGCCGCGTTCGTCGGCATGAGCAGTCAGCCGGTATTGATGTTGTCGCGAGTTGGCGCCGACCACCAGATGCTCGCGGCGATCCTCGACGTAGCGGAACGGCTGCCGGAATTTCAGCGCCAGCCACGCCACGCAGAGCTCCTCTGGTTGCAGAATGCATTTGTAGCCGAAGCCGCCCCCGACATCCGGCGAGATCACGCGCACCCGCCCCTGGTCGATGCCGAGAAACTGCGCCAAGCCGACCCGGATGATGTGCGGGACCTGGGTCGAGGCATAAACAAGGAGCTGGTCGGTGCGATCGTCCCAGCGCGCGAGCACGGCCTTGCCTTCCATCGGCACCATGGCCTGGCGCGCAAGCGCGATCTCGCGCCGGATCACGACCGGCGCGCCTTTGGCCTTTGCCTCGAAGCCGCTCTCGTAGTTGAGCGTAAGAAAGACGTTGTCGTTCCACTGTTCGTGGACGCGGACCGTCGACTCCATCCTCGCTGCCTGTGCATCGACGAGGACCGGCAATTCGTCGAATTCGACCTCGATCTGCTCGCAGAGGTCCTCGGCCTCCGCCCGAGTCGGGGCGACGCACATTGCGATGGCTTCGCCCACTAAGCGTACCTTCTCGTGCGCGAGCGGATGCCATTCGGACAATTTGTAGCCCGGCACGGTCGCTGGGGCGACAATCGCTGCGACGTCGCCCAGATCGGCGCGGATGAAAACTTGGTTTTCCGCGCCGGGTGGTTTGACGATGCGCCGGATGCGGCCGTGTGCGATCGGGCTGCGCAGAAAGGCAACCTCGCTCTGCCCGGGGAGAATCATGTCCGACACGAAATTGCCCCGGCCGTGCAGATGGCGGGCGTCCTCCTTGCGCTGGATCCGGGCTCCGATCCCTTGCGTCATGCTCGCTCTCGTGCAAAGTCAACGCGACCGCCGCAAACTCGCGGTCTGTCGCGCGGCGGCGGTAGTGCCGCTATCGCGGCCGTGCCGACATGGCGAAGCGATAGTTGTCGAGCGTGTTCTCGGCGATCCGGAACCAAAGATTGGAATCGGCCAGGAACTTCTGCCACGACTCGTAAATCGTTTTGAAATCCGGGCTCCTGCCCGCCAGCTCGTCGTAGGTCTCGAACGCTGCTTTGTAACATGCGTCCAAAACCGGACGAGGAAATTGCCGCAGCTGGACGCCGGCGGCCACCAGCCGGCGCAACGCCTCGGGGTTTCTGCTGTCGTACTTCGCCATCATCAAAACGGTTGCTTCGGCGCACGCCGCTTCCAGCGCGGCCCGATAAGACTCGGGCAGAGCCTCCCAATGCTGGAGATTGACGAGCAGCGTGACCTGAGCGCTGCCTTCCCACCAGCCGGGATAGTAGTAGTACCTCGCGACCTTGTGCAGCCCGAGCTTCTCGTCATCGTAAGGACCGATCCACTCGGCGGCATCGATCGCGCCGCGTTCGAGCGACGGATAAATGTCGGCTGTGGGAATTTGCAGCGGCACAACGCCGAGCTTCGCCAGGATCGTGCCACCGAGCCCGCCGATGCGGAACTTGAGCCCTTTGAGGTCGTCGACGGAGTTGATCTCCTTGCGATAGAAGCCGCCCATCTGCACGCCCACATTGCCGCAGGGAATCGGCAGGATACCGTCCTTCTTGAACAACGCGCGGATGAGTTCCAACCCTCCGCCGTAATTCATCCAGGCCTGCTGCTGGCGCGTGTTGAGCCCGAACGCGAGCCCGGAATCGAACGCGACCGCGGGGTTCTTGCCGATATTGAACGAGGTGAGCGTGTGACCACACTCGACGGTGCCGTTTTGCGTCGCATCCCAGACCTGCAGCGGCGGCACGATTTCACCGCCAGCGAAGCACTGGATCTGGAATTTCCTGTCGGTCATCTGTCCCACACGTTGGCACATGGCCTCGACACCGCCGTAAAGCGTATCGAGACTCTTTGGCCAACTCGTCGCCAGCCGCCAACGCACCGGGGCACCGGTCTGCGCGATCGCCGGCCTTGCGATCGCGGTCGCCGCGACGCCGGCGCTTGCTCGCATGAGAAACGCACGCCTTTGCATCTTTGGTCTCCTGCTGAGAGATAACTGCTCGAACCGGCACTCCTTGCGGATTTGCAGTTTCTCTTTTGCCGGTTGCATCTGCGCGCAGCGTGGATAAAAGCCTAACACAGTCCGGAGTGTGTGCAAGTATGACCGTATACTGAATATTTCCTGCTGCGTGGGAGCGAGACTGGTGCGACGAGGAGGAGAGTCCGATGGCGACAAGAATGAAAGCGGCGCGGAAACACGCGCCTAGACTTGCTGGCGGAAGGAAAGCGCGCCGACGCAAGGCCAAGAAAAGGCCATTGCGTGCTGACACGGTTCATTCCGACATGCCGCTGTGGGGGCGGCCGGGTTTTCTTCTGCGGCGCTTGCATCAAATCCATTACGCGCTGTTTTTCGAGGAATGCGCGGGATTCGACATCACACCGGTTCAGTACGGACTGTTGACGACGCTCTCGCTCAATCCCGATCTCGATCAAAACTCATTGGCCCGCGAACTCGGAATCGACCGCACCAATGTCGCCGATGTCCTCAACCGCCTTGCGCGACGCGGGCTCCTCGAGCGCCGCCGCAGCCGCGACGACGGACGCATGGTCCTTGCGCGATTGACCGGTGCCGGCGAGCGACTGACGCGAAAGATGTATAGGCCGATGCGGCGCGCCCAGAGACGTCTGCTCGCGCCGCTCCTCTCGCACGAGCGCACCGCGCTCATCATCACTCTGATCCGCCTCATCAACGGCAACAATCATCTTGGCCGGACGATCTTTCAGCCCAGTTGAGCTCGAAGGAGCGCAAGCGGGCGGATTTGACCTGTCCCAGTCCGGTTCAGAACGCGTCGGCTTGGGTGCTGGGCTGCGTCGTACGAAAGGCGTCGAGGGCCATGCATCGCTCGAAGATCGCAGTCAGGGTGCAGTAGTCGTCGAGCGGACAATCGAAGCGCTGGGCATTGAAAATCTGCGGGACGAGACAAATGTCGGCCATCGTGACGGCATCGCCGTAGCAGAAGCGACGGGCGAGGCCCGCATTAGCCACGTAAGTCTCCAGACCTCCCAATCCCTCGGCGATCCAATGGCGATACCACGTCTTCGTCGCTGCCTCGTCGGCACCGAACTGCGTCTGGATGTGCTTGAGCACGCGTGCGTTATTAAGAGGGTGAATATCGCAGCCGATGATTTGCGATACCGCTCGCACGTAATGGCGTCCATGCACATCCGCCGGCATCAGCGGCGGCTCCGGGTAGACCTCGTCTAGATACTCGATGATAGCCATGGACTGGATGAAGGATCGACCGCCATCGGTCAGCAAGGGCACTAATCCTTGGGCATGCAGCGCCCGGTATGAGGGCGTTCGGTGCTCCATCTTCGGCAGGCTGACGTAATGCGGCGTGTACTCGAGCCGCTTGTAGGCCAGCGCAATGCGAAGCCGGTATGAGGTGGATGATCGGAAGAACGTGTATAAATCCCGCGGCAAACGTCTACTCCGCCGCGGCGGCTTTGTTGAGAATCTCATCAGGTGTCGACGAGACCACCTCGACATATTTGGGAATGAACGTCCCGCCTTCGATATATTTGATGAATTCCGGCTTGATCTCGTTGGCCAGAATCTTGCGGATGCGCGCGTGCTCTTCGATGTCGGACCACTCCGCGATCAGAAAGAAACGTTGCGGATCCTGGGTGTCGCGGCACAGCACGCCGTCCTTCACTTGCGCCCGTGACTTGTGCATGGGGTTGCCGTCCGAGTAGTCGAACTTCTCGAACGAGCGGACAAATTCCTCTTCCTTGCCCTTGGTCACGCGAAAATCATAGATGTGCAGAAAGTTGCCCTTCGTTGCGAGGGGTTCTTGCGCCATGACTTCCTCCTGTTCCTGTTCGATACGAGCGTACGTTGGTCGATTTTTGAAAGCAACCACGCCGGAGTAATTCGGAGAGCATGCGTGCGCTAACCGGCCGGCGCCCGCGACCACCACATGCGATATGCGATGCACTATTCAGGTTTCGCCGGCGCGGCCCACGGGCGTCGCGCGCGATCGGCCATCTTGAAGGCCGCGATCTGGCCGATATAGCTCTCCGTCAACGCGATGTTGTCCCAACCGTTGAGCAGGCGCGTGCGGCGGACCGGGTCGATGACGAAGTGGAAGCTTCGATCGCCGCATTCGATCGTCTGCCGCTCGAGATCGACGGTCAGAGCCTGGCCCGGTTTCTCGCCGAGCAAGCCTATGAGCGTGGCCGCTTCGTTGTCTGAGACGGTAGCGGTCAACAACCCGTTCTGCACCGCGTTGCCGGCAAAGATGTCGCCGAAGGATGGCGCGATCACGCAGCGGATGCCGTAATCGAAGAGCGCATAGACCGCTGCCTCGCGCGAGGAGCCGCAGCCGAAGTTGCGCGCGCCGACGATGATCCTGGCATCGCGCCAGACCGGCCGGTTGAGCGGAAAATCCGGCCGCTCGCGCCCATCGGCATCGAAGCGCAGATCGCGCAGCAGCGCCGCCGCAAGCCCGGCCGCGCGCGGCAACTTCAGAAAGCGCGCCGGAATGAGTTGATCGGTGTTGAGATTGGCGACGTCGAGCGGGCAGGCGATCGCAGTCAATCGGATGAATTTGTCCATGCGCGCCTCACACCATCCGTCCGGAGAGCAGCGGTCGCACGTCGGTTAGCTTTCCGGTTACCGCCGCTGCCGCGACCATGGCCGGAGACATCAAATGGGTGCGCGCGAGCGGTCCCTGCCGCCCGCGGAAATTGCGGTTGGTGGTGGAAGCGCAGCGTTCGCCTGGCGCCACCACGTCGCCGTTGATGCCGACGCACATGGAGCAGCCGGATTCCCCCCACTCGAGGCCCGCGTCACGGAAGATACGGTCGAGCCCTTCCTCTTCGGCCTGGCGCTTCACAGCGGACGAGCCGGCCGACACCAGCCCGGGCACCTTACTCACTCGGCCTGCCAGGACCGCGGCTGCTGCCCGCAGATCTTCGATGCGCGCGTTGGTGCAGGAGCCGATGAAAATGCGGTCGATCGCGATATTGGTGAGCTTCGTGCCCGGCATAAGCCCCATGTATTCGAGCGCCTCGCGCAGATATTTCGCCCGCGCCGCGTCCGGCTCGCGTGCAGGGTCCGGGACGCTGCCATCGATCGGCAGCGCGTCCTGAGGGCTCGTGCCCCAGGTGACAATCGGCGCGATGTCGGCGGCATTGAGCTCAACCTCGCGGTCGAATTTTGCGCCGTCGTCGGTCGTGAGCGCCGACCACGCCTCGACGGCTGCATCGAACGCTTTCCCTTTCGGTGAATAGGGCCGGCCTTTCACATATTCAAAGGTCGTTTCGTCGGGCGCAACCATGCCGCTGCGCGCGCCCGCCTCGATCGACATGTTGCATAGCGTGAGCCGTCCTTCCATCGACAGTGCGCGAATGGTGGGACCGGAGAACTCGACGGCATGGCCGGTTGCGCCGTCGGTGCCTATGCTCGCAATGACGGCAAGCACGATGTCCTTCGCAGCGATGCCCGGAGCAGGCTGTCCGTTGACGGTAATGCGCATGCGCTTGGGCTTGCGCTGCCACAGCGTGTGCGTCATCAGCACATGGGCGACCTCGGAGGCGCCGATGCCGAAGGCGTAGGCCCCGAGTGCGCCATGGGTTGAGGTGTGGCTGTCACCGCAGACGATCAGCAGGCCCGGCAGGGTAAGACCCTGTTCGGGACCGACCACGTGCACGATTCCTTGGCGGGGGTCCACAAGTCCAAACAGAATAATGTCGTGGTCGGCGGTGTTTTCCTCGAGCGTGCGCACCATGCGCGCGATCTCGGGATCATCGATGACCCGCCGAGAGCCGCGCGTCGGGACATAATGATCGGCGACAGCGAAGGTGAGACCTGGCTCGGCAACCCGCGCGCCGCGCGCTTTGATCTGGCTGAAGGCGTTGAACGATCCTTCATGCACGTAATGGCGGTCGACCCACAGCAGCGCCTCGCCGTCATCGCGCCGCACAATCTCGTGGGCCGCCCACAGCTTGTCGAACAGGGTCAGAGGCTCGTTCATGCGGACCGAGAGGGATTACGCACCGGGGCGCGCTGAGCTCAATATAGAACGCGTCGCTGGGCAATGTTAGTCTATCGGGCGGATGTCAGATGGGAGGTTTCCAATGTCGCATTGGTCGGCACAGGTCACGCGTCGCAATCTGCTGCTGCAGGCGACTGCGCTGGGCGCCGCCGCGGCGGCGACCGGTCTTATCAATGCGCCGGCGCTCGTCCGCGCACAGGGTTCTCCGGTGAAGCTCGGCGTGCTGCATCCGGTTTCCGGCGCGTTGTCCTATTCGGGCCAACAGGGCCGGCTCGGTGCAACCATCGCGATCGAGGAGATCAACGCGGCGGGCGGCATCAAGGCGCTGGGCGGCGCCAAGATCGAGCCTGTCCTCGGCGACGCGCAGTCGACGCCGGAGGGCGGCAATGCCGAGGTCGAGAAGATGAACTCAGCGGACGTCGCGGCCATCGTCGGCGGCTATGCCAGCTCGATCTGCCTCACCGCCAGTCAGACCGCCGCCCGCTATGACCTGCCCTACGTGGTCGACGTTGGGGTCGCCGACAACATCGTCACGCGCGGTCTCAAGAACACATTCCGGTTCGGGCCGGGCTTCGGAGTGATCGCGAAGACCGCCCTCGACAACCTCGTCACCATCAACGACCAGGCGGGCAAGCCGGCGAAGACGGTGATGATCGTGCACGAGGATTCGCTGTTCGGATCGGGGCTCGCCAAGCTGCTCAATGCGCAACTGCCCGAGCGCGGCTTCCAGGTGCTCGAAACCATTCCGCATCCCACGCCGACCCGCGATTTCAACAACGTAGTGTTGAAAATCAAGGCGCAAAATCCGGATCTCGTGATTCCAGCGAACTACTACAACGAATACGTGCTGCTCGCACGCACCATGCAGCAACAGCGCGTGCGGCAGAAGGGCATCTATTCGGTCCTCGGTGGTGCTGCGTCCTCCTACAAGTTCGTGAAGGAGTTCCCCGAAGCAGCGCAATACATCATGGACTGCAATCACTGGTTCGATCCGCGCAATCCGAAAGCGCTGGCGCTCAAGAAGAAGGTCGAAGACAGGGGGCAGTTCTACACTTATGAGGTGTTCATGAATTACTCGTGCGTCCTGCTCGTCGCCGACGCGCTGGAACGCGCCGGGAGCGCGGAGCGCGCCAAGACCATTGCGGCGTTGGAAAGCTCCGCGTTCTCCGGCCACGTGATGCCCTACGGGCCGACCAAGTTCGTCAACGGTCAAAACCAGGGCGCCGCACCGGTCAACACCCAGGTGCTGGAGAACGACATCCAGGTGATCTTCCCGCGGACGTTCGCCACGGCGAAGCCGGCATTCCCCATGCCACGCGCCTGAGCGGCCACAAGAGGCGGCGGGCGCCGCCGTCGCCATTGGGTCGCCGCATGCTGTCGCCGGTCATCCTCGTTCCCGCCATCCTCAACGGACTCTTGACCGGCGCGGTTTATGGGCTCATCGCGCTCGGGCTGACGCTGATCTACGGCGTCCTGCACATCATCAATTTTGCCCACGGCGCGCTGCTCACCGCCGCTATGTTCGCGGCCTTCTTCGCGCACCGGCTCCTCGGGCTCGACCCCTATCTTGCGGTCATCGGGCTGACGCCGCTGTTTTTCGCGCTGGGTTATTGCTTGCAGCGCTTCGTCATTGGTCCTGCCGCGCACGGCGAGGACCGCAATATTCTGCTGGTGACGCTCGGGCTCGCGGTGGTGATCGAGAACGTGCTGCTTTATGCCTTTGGCGCCGATACTCGCACGCTCAACCTCGACTATGCCTTCGACGTCGTCGACCTCGGCATCGCTTTCCTTGCCGTTCCGCGCGTCATCGGCTTCGGCGTCGTGCTCGTCGTCGCGCTCGTCCTCTGGCTCATCCTGAGCTTGACCGACACGGGGAAGGCAATCCGTGCGGTTGCGAAGGAGAAGCTCGGCGCCGAGCTCTCCGGCATCGACGTGGGGCACATTTATGCCGTCACTTTCGGTCTTGGCACCGCGTGCCTTGCCATCGCCGCCTGCCTGCTGATCCCGACCTATTACGTCAATCCGCACATCGGAAACGCCTTTGTGCTCATCGCCTTCACCATCGTCGTGCTTGGCGGCATGGGCTCGGTGACGGGCGCGCTCGTCGGCGGCCTGTTCATCGGCGTGGTGGAGAGTCTCTGCGGCCTCTATCTCGGGGAATCGCTCGGGCAGATCGGCATTTTCGTCATGTTCATCCTGGTGCTGCTGTTCCGCCCCAGCGGTCTGTTGGGAGAACGGGCATGAGGGGGCCCTCGATCGCGCACATTGTGCTGGTCATCGCCGTGCTCGCGACCGTGCCGTTGCTCACCACCTCCAACGTCGTGCTCAATTTTCTCATTGTCGCATTGCTGATCGCGCTGGTGGGGCAGGGCTGGAACGTGCTCGGTGGCTATGGCGGGCAGTATTCCTTCGGTCATGCGGCCTTCTTCGGGACCGGCGCGTATGTCACCGCCATCCTGCAAATGCGCTACGGCATCAACGCCTGGCCCGCGTTCGCGCTCGGGATCGCCGGCGGCGCGCTGGTCGGCGCCGCAATCGGTGCGCTCACCTTCCGTTCCGGATTGAAGGGCTCGTATTTCGCCCTCGTCACGCTGGCGTTTGCCGAGGTGCTGCGCATTCTCGCCAGCGTCGCACCCGTCACCGGCGCCGGCGTCGGCATCTTGATTACGCTCGACCTGCGGCCGCAAGCGTTCCAGTTCCAGAGCCGCGCGCCGTTCTATTGGATCGTGCTTGCGCTCCTTGCCGCTTCGCTCGTCATCGTGCGCCTGATCGAGCAGAGCCGGTTCGGTGCCTGGCTTGTCGCCGTGCGTGAAAACGAGGACGCTGCCAAAGCGGTCGGCGTCGACACAGTGCGGGTCAAGCTCGTCGCTATGACAATTTCCGCCGCCATCACGGCCGCTGGCGGAGGTTTCTACGTGCAGTATTTTCTCTTCATCGACTCCGGTATCGCATACGGGCCCTGGATTTCCATCGAGGCCTTGCTCGCGCCCATCGTCGGCGGCATCGGCACCGTGTTCGGGCCGCTGCTCGGCGCGGTGGTTGTCAAGACGCTCGGCGAATTGACCAAGCTCATCACCGGCGATGCGCCCGGCCTTGACCTCGTCATTTATGGCGGCGTGCTCGTGCTGATCGTGGCCTTTGCCCCGCGCGGGATTGTGGGCCTGCTAGCCGATTTGCGCGCGCGTTTTGCGCGTTTGCGGTCGTCGGTGCTGGAGCGTGCCCATGGCTGAACCTGTGCTTCGCGTTGAGCGCGCATTCAAACGCTTCGGCGGCCTGCTCGCGGTCGACAATGCTTCGCTCGCCGTTGAAGCCGGCCGGATCACCGCGCTGATCGGGCCCAACGGTGCCGGCAAGACCACGCTCTTCTCCATTATCAGCGGGTTCTTGCCGCCGAGCGAAGGCCGCATCTTTCATCGCGGCGCCGACATTACGGGCATGCCGCCCCATCTTGTGGCGCGGCGAGGCATCGTGCGCACATTCCAGATCGTGCAGCCGTTCGCTGGCCTCACCGTGCACGAGAACATCGCCATCGGCGCGCATCTGTCGCGGCGCTCGCGCGCCAAGGCGCTCGAGGCTGCCGCGGAAGTTGCAAGCACAGTGGGCCTCGGCGATCTCCTCGGCCGTCCAGCCGCGAGCCTCACGGTCGCGGGCCGCAAGCGGCTGGAAGTCGCACGCGCGCTCGCCGCCGAACCCGAACTCCTTCTGCTCGACGAGGTGCTTGCCGGCCTCAACCCCGCCGAGATCGCCGCGATGGTGCCGATCATCCGCGGCATCGCCGACTCCGGCGTCACGATACTGATGACCGAGCACGTGATGCAGGCGGTGATGAGCCTCGCCGGACACGTTTTCGTGCTGGCGGAGGGCCGCATCATCGCCGAGGGCGCGCCGCGGGTCGTGGTGGGCGATCCGCGCGTGGTCGAGGCTTATCTCGGCCATGGCGCAGCGGCGCGTCTTTCGGCCGCCGGAGGCGTGCATGTCTGACGCGCTGCTCGCGGTCCGCGGGCTTATCGCCGGCTACGGCGCGACCGAAGTGCTGCGCGGCATCGATCTCGAGGTCGCTGCCGGCGAGATCGTCGCCGTGCTCGGCTCGAACGGCGCAGGAAAGTCAACGCTCAACCGCACAATCTCCGGCGTGCTGCGCGCAACGCACGGCTCCATCCGCTTCGCAGATAGCGCCATCGAGCGCGAGAGGCCAGCGACCATCGTCGGGCGCGGGCTCATTCACGTGCCCGAGGGGCGCTGCGTCTTTCCCAACCTGACGATCATGGAAAATCTCGATCTTGGCAGCTACCGGCGTGGCCGTATCCGACGGCAGAGCAATCGCGAGCGGGTATTTGCGATCTTTCCGCGGCTCGCCGAGCGGCGGTCACAGCGCGCCGGCACACTCTCGGGTGGCGAGCAGCAGATGCTGGCGATCGGCCGCGGATTGATGGCCGAACCAAAATTGCTCATCCTGGACGAGCCGTCGCTCGGCCTCTCCCCGCGGCTTGTCGAAGAACTGTTCGCGCTGATCCGGCGCATCAACGGGGAAGGCATCGCGCTGCTTCTGGTCGAACAGAACGTGGTGCAGTGCCTTGAGGTGGCGCGCCGCGCCTATATCCTCGAAAAGGGCGTGTTCGTGCTACACGGAAGCTCGGCTGATATCCGCGAAGACCCGAACCTGAAACGCGCCTATCTCGGACTATGAACGATGGCTGACGTGGCGAAGCTGCGGTCGCGCCTCATGCGGAAACCCATCGTGGTCGCTCCCGGCGTCTACGATGCGTTCACCGCGCTGGTCGCCGAACAGAGCGGCTTTACGACGCTATACGTCTCCGGCGCAGCGATCTCGTATACGCGGCTCGGTCGGCCGGACATCGGTCTCGTGAGCATGAGCGAGGTTGTCGAGATCGTCAGCGTGATGCGCGATCGCGTCGACGTCGATCTGATCGTCGACGCCGACACCGGCTATGGCAATGCTCTCAACGTCGGCCGCACCATGCGCCTGTTCGAGCGCGCGGGGGCGAGCGCGATTCAACTCGAGGACCAGGAATTTCCGAAGCGCTGCGGCCACCTCGACGGCAAGGTCCTCATCCCGGCGGCCGAGATGGCCGGCAAGATCAAGGCGGCGCTCGATGCGCGGCGCTCGCGCGAGACGCTCGTAATCGCGCGCACCGACGCGACCGCGGTCGAAGGTTTTGAAAGCGCCATCGAGCGCGCTGCGCTCTACCGCGACGCGGGCGCCGACGTGCTTTTCGTCGAGGCACCCAAGACGCGCGCGGAGCTCAAGCGCATCCCGCCAGCGCTCGGGGACGTGCCGCTCATGGCCAATATGGTCGAGGGCGGCAAAACCCCCGTGCTGTCGGCTGCCGAACTCGAGTCGATGGGTTTCGCGCTGGTGATCTTTCCCGGCGGCATCGTGCGTGCATTGGGGCACATGGCGAGGGAATATTACGCCTCGCTTGCTGCCGGCGGAACCTCCGAGCCGTTCCGTTCCCGCATGCTCGACTTCACCGGCCTCAATGAATTGATCGGAACGCCGGAGATGCTCGCGCTCGGAAAACGATACAACTCTCTCGCACGGCCCTCAGGCAGGAGAGGCGCCCGCCCGCGGCATCGAAAAGTCCGATGATGCGCTCGGTTCTCAACGGCCAAATCGGCTAGCCGAGAAGCAGCCAGTTCATCACCGCGAGGCGGCAACGTCGGCAAGGAAACCCTGGAATGGAAAAGCTCTTCGACCTTGTAATCAAGAACGCGCGCGTAGTGCGCCCCAACAAGACGTCGGTGGATTGTCTCGACATCGCGGTCAAGGATGGAAAGGTCGCGCGTCTTGCGCCCGATATTCAGGCAGAGCAAGCGAAGCAGGTGTTCGACGCCAAGAATTTTCTGGCGTTCCCGGGCTGCGTTGATGCTCACATGCATATCGGTATCTATGCGCCGCTCGCTCAAGACGCTGTTTCAGAAAGCAAGGCGGCAGCGATTGGCGGCGTAACCTCAAGCCTCAATTATATACGAACGGGGCACTATTATCTGAACCGGGGCGGCCCCTACCGTGACTTCATGCCCGAAGTATTGAAGCAATCCGAGGGACGATTCTGGGTCGATTACGGATATCACATCGCGCCGATTGAGGCCGCACACATCGATGAAATGGAGCACCTTGCCCTCGACTACGGCATCCCCTCGTTCAAGATATTCATGTTCTATGGAGGATACGGTCTGCACGGGCGCTCAGCCACTCAGAATGAATTTCTGATGATTGGCCCCGAGGACCGCTATGACATCGCTCATTTCGAATTCATCATGCGCTCTGCACAGCGTTTGATGACGAAATATCCTAAACTTGCCCCGCATATCAGCGTCAGTCTTCATTGCGAACTTGCTGAAATCCTCAATGCCTATACGAAAATCGTCGAGCGCGAGGGTAAGTTAACCGGGTTGCACGCATACAGTGCCGCCCGCCCTCCGCACTCTGAAGGGCTTGCCGTTTGGATCGCTGCCTACCTCGCCAATGAAACCAACTGCCTGAACATCAATCTCCTGCATCTGAGCTCGCGTAAGGCCGTGGATGCGGCGTGGATCATGCAAAAGATATTTCCACACATTGCATTCCGCCGGGAAGTGACAGTGGGCCACCTTCTGCTGGATGCCGATTGCGAATCCACCATTCAAGCAAAAGTCAACCCGCCAATTCGTCCTCGGGACGACGTGGAAGCGTTATGGGAGGCCGTGCTCGAGCGTAAGATCGACTGGATCGTCAGCGATCATGCCTGCTGTTCGGCCGAACAGAAGTGGTCGAAGAGCGATCCGAAGAACATCTGGCTCGCGAAAGCCGGATTTGGCGGTACCGAGTACCTGCTCTCGGGCGTGCTGAGCGAAGGCAGTAAGCGTGGCATGTCCTACAACCACATGGCTGAGCTTCTAAGTTGGAAGCCAGCGCAGCGATTTGGGTTGCTCGGCAAGGGCGATATCGCTCCGGGTTATGATGCCGACATCGCGCTCGTCGACCCGCATGAAAGCTTCTTGGTGCACGCCGCCGAGTCCGAATCCAAACAGGGCTATTCCCCCTTCGAGGGGCTGGAGCTCACGGGTCGGGTCAAGACCACTTTCCTGCGAGGTGTTCCGGTCTGTCATGACGGGAAAATTGTTGGCTCAGCGCGGGGCCACTACTTGCGGAGGCCGCAGTGAATAGGCTTCACATTGAAATGTAGGCGGCCTTCGGTCCTCTGATGGCGGACCTGTTGCCGGCGCATGCTTCCGGCCGAACGTTGGTGGTCGGCTTCACGCGGCTGGACAACAAGCGCGGCCCACTGCGCGAGACGAGATGAGATTGGCAGGCATCCCGGTTTCAGGTTTAAAATGAAACGATAGCCGTTAGGAGAGCTCCATGAGACAGCATTCCGCCATTCTCTGTATCGGTGTGGTGGCAAGTATTGCGCTGTTCGCTGCCGCGAGAGACGCCCAGGCGCAAGACAAGCCGATCAAGATCGGAGGGCTGTTCGCGATGTCGGGCCCGGGCTCCTATTTCGGGGTCCAAGACAAGCAGGGCATCGAGCTTGCGATCGAGCAGCTCAACAAGACCGGGGTCAACGGCTACAGGTTCGAAGTCCAATATGAGGATTCGGCGTGCAGTCCGCTACCGGCGACGCAGGCAGCCAAGCGCCTGCTGGAGCAATACAAGCCCGATGTCGTTCTCGGCGAAGAGTGCTCGGACGCCACGCTCGCAATCATGCCGCTCATGGAACAGGCGAAGGTGCCATTGCTCAATGCGGGCTCGTCCTCGATCAAGGTCACCGATCCCGGCAACCCGTGGACGTTTCGCATCATGCCCAACGAGGTGATGCAGGGCGTCGACATCGCCACCAATGCCTATAAGCGCCTTAACGCGCGCACGGCGGTGCTGCTCTATGAGAACACCAATGCCGGAATCGGCAACGCCAAGGTGTTCGGCGACACGTTCAAGTCGCTCGGCGGGCAAATCCTGGCCGATATCGGCTTCGGCCGCGACGTGAACGACTTCACCGCGATCGCGACGCGCATCGCCAGTCTCGGCAAAGTAGATGTGATCCCAACCTACACGCTCGAGGGCCAGGGTCTGCGCATCACGCAAGCGCTGGCGCAGGCTGGCGTGACGAAGGGCGGCGGGGGGCAATCGATCCAGCTCGGCACGATCTGGCTGCCCTTCGGTTTCGAGCAAAAGGCGGGCAAGGCGGCGCTCGGCTACGTCCGCATCGTCCAGTTCGACCCGACCGACAAACGCGACGTGGTGCAGAACTTCATTCGCTCCTTCAAGGCCAAATACAATCAGGAACCGACGCACATCAATGCCCACGCCTTCGATCAGATCCTGGTCGTCGCTGATGTCGTTCGCCGCGGCGGCAAGGACTCGCAGTCGATCCGCGATATCATGGCCACTACTAAAGACTTTTCCGGCGTGACCGGCAGTGTCGAATTCGACAAGACCAACCAAAACACCAAGATGGATACGATCCACTACATGGAGACGTTGCCGGATCTGTCGTGGAAGGCGCTCGGCTGGAACTGAGCGGTCATGCTGACCGTCGTCCTCCAGCAGGGCATCAATGGCATAGTCGTCGGCAGCCTCTATGTCCTCGTGGCATTGGGGCTCACGCTGATCTACGGCGTCCTCGTGCAGATCAATTTTGCGCACGCGGACGTCGTGACCATCGGCGCCTTCGCGGCGTATTTTTTCACGTTCTCCTTCGGCGGCAATTATCTCATCAGCATCGGCATCGCGCTGATGGTCGGCGCGGCGCTCGGCTGGCTCGTGAATGCAGCGATCTTCGCGCCGCTGCGCGCGCGCGGCAGCGAATTGTTGCCGCTGATCGCGACCATCGGCGTGTCCATTTTGTTGCAGAACGCGATGCTGCTCTGGTTCGGTCCGATCCCGTATGCCTTCGATAGCCCCTACAGCAATAAAGTCATCCGACTGTGGGGCGGCACATTCATCACGTTGCAGAATCTCATCATAGTCGTGGTAGCCACCCTCACCATCGCGCTGCTCTACGCATTCATGAAATTCACCTTCATGGGCAAGGCGCTGCGCGCCGTCGCCCAGGACCGCGAGACCGCGGGCCTCATGGGCGTCAATCCCAACCAACTCATCATGCTGACCTTCGTGATCGCATCAGCGCTCGCCGGCATGGGCGGCGCCATGCTTGGGCCCATCCTCGTGCTCACACCTTTCGCTGGCACGACCGTGATCGTGAAGGCGTTTGCCATCGTGATCATTGGCGGGTTCGGCAATGTGGAGGGGACGATTATTGCAGGGCTCGTGGTTGGTCTGATCGAAAGCTACACGACCCAGTTCGTCAATCCCGGCCTAACCGACATCGTGGTCTTCACGCTGCTGTTGCTGATGCTCGCACTACGTCCGACAGGGTTGATCGCTGAAAAGCGTGAAGAGAATGTCTAACGAGGGTCGACCGGCGTTTCCCATGCTAATCGATCGAGTCCGAATCAGCCGGCGCGGGTGGTTCCTCGTGGTCGCCGTGATCATCGCTCTTTTGCCGTTCGTCATCCAAGATTCTTATTGGCGCACGAACCTAATCGTTTGCGCGATCAATATCATGCTGGCTGTCGGCCTCGATTTCATACTCGGCTATGCCGGTCAGCTTAACCTCGGTCACTCGGCCTTCTACGGCATCGGCGCCTATGCCTCTACACTGCTCATCATGAGGCTTGGCGTGCCATTCTGGATGGCGTTCGTCCTCGGAATGGTATTGTCCGGCGCGGCCGGCATGGCGTTGTCGATCTTCGCCGTTCGTCTGCGCGGCCATTACCTTGCGATCGCCTCGCTCGGCTTTGCCGTCATCGTACATCAGGTGCTGCTGAATTGGATCAGCCTCACGCAAGGCCCACTCGGCATCTATGCCATCAAACCGCCACCGGACATTGCCTTGCCGGGGCTGCCGGTCATCTCGTTCGGCAACACGGCGAATATGTTCTATCTGGTGGCGAGTTTCGCGTTCTTTTTCTATCTCCTGCTCGACCAACTCGTCCGCTCGCCGATTGGCGAGACGCTTAAAGCGATCAGAGAGGACGAGATTTCGGCTTCTGCGTTCGGCATCAATTGCGCGGCGTGGAAGGTGTTCGCCTTCGGCATCGGGTCGGCAGTCGCGGGCGCTGCCGGCGCCTTCTATGCGAGCTTCGTCGGAACATTAGTCCCAGACGCCTTTATCATCACCGAATCCTTCACCATTCTCGCCATGGTGATCGTCGGCGGCATGGGGACGCTGATCGGCCCGGTCTGGGGCGCAATCCTGCTCACGATCTTGCCCGAACTTTTACGCGGATTCGGCGATCTCCGTCTGATCCTCTATGGCGCCGCCCTCACCCTCGTCGTGCTGTTCATCCCAGGAGGGATCGCGCAGGCAGCGCAGATGTTCTGCGCGCGGTTGGGTCGGCTAGCAACCGCCACCGACGCTGGAATGCGCCCATGATCGCTTCGGGCCCCGCCGCGGGGGCGCAAGCGCGTCCTGCCGGTGCCGGCGCGTTCTTTTGCGGCGCGGGCTTGCACAAGCGGTTCGGCGGCGTGCAGGCGGTTCGCGACATTTCGCTCACCGTCCCGCGTGGCAGCGTGTTTGCGATCATCGGCCCGAACGGGGCCGGCAAGTCGACGCTGCTGAACCTGATGAGCGGGCTCTATCAGCCGGATGCGGGCCGGATGATCTTCGACGGCGTCGACCTCGTTGGCTTGCCGGCGCACAAACGAGTACGCCTCGGCCTCGGGCGCACGTTTCAGAAGATACGACTTTTTAAGCAGCTATCCGTGCTCAGCAATGTCATCGCCGCCTTTCATATTCATCACGATATCCCGGCCTGGCAATACGTCATCCACGGTGCCGCCTTCGAGCGCGACCACGCTCGCTGTCGCGCGGAGGCCACCAAGCTTCTCGATTTCGTCGGGCTCGAAACGCGGGCGTCGGTGCTCGCAGCTTCACTCGCGTATGGCGAGCAGCGCATGCTTGAACTTGCTCGCGCACTCGCAACCTCGCCCCGACTGCTCATGCTCGACGAGCCCGCCGCCGGCCTCAATGCGGCGGACGTGGAGCGGTTGGTTGAACGGATTCGTATCCTGCGTAAGCGTGGCATGACCATTATCGTAGTCGAGCACAACATGGATCTGGTGATGAAGATCGCAGATCGCGTGCTGGCCATGGATTACGGACAGTACCTTTTCGAGGGCACACCGCTCGAGGTCCAGGCGAATTCGGCGGTGATCGCCGCCTATCTTGGAGCATGAGTGAGCGCACTGCTGCAAGCGGAAGGGCTTGAACTCGCCTATGGCGAGGTCCCGGCGTGCCGTGGTGTCAGTTTTCATGTCGCAGAGGGCGAGATCGTCACACTGATCGGCGCCAACGGAGCCGGCAAATCGAGCACGCTACGCGCTGTCGCCGGCGCGCTTTTGCCGCGCGCCGGCACGATCCATTTCCGCGGGCACGATATCACGCGCCTTCCACCGTATAAGCGCACTGAACTCGGGATATCGCTTGTTCCCGAGGGACGACGCGTCTTTCCATTTCTCACGGTGCGCGAAAATCTCGAGCTCGGCGCCTTCAAGTATCGCAAAGAGGGCGCGAAGGTTCGCGCCCTCATGGAAAAGGTCTTCGACATGTTTGCACGGTTGCGCGAGCGGCAGAGCCAGAACGCCGGCACCCTGTCCGGCGGCGAACAACAGATGCTTGCGCTTGGACGCGCCATAATGTCAGAGCCACACCTCATTTGTCTCGACGAGCCTTCGCTCGGTCTCGCACCCGTGGTCGTGCAGGACATTTTCCGCACGATCAAGGCGATCAATGCCGCCGGCACTAGCGTGCTCCTGGTCGAGCAGAACGCGCGCTATGCACTTGAGACTGCGAGCCGCGGTTACGTGCTGCAGACGGGATCGATCATCGCAAGCGGTTCCTGTGCGACGTTGCGCAACGATGATCGCGTGCGCCAAGCCTACCTCGGCCGCAGCGCGGCTGAACAGATAAAGCTTTGAAAGCGATTTCTTGGGTTCGCCGTCGCG
Source organism: Hyphomicrobiales bacterium (assembly GCA_019237215.1). Taxonomy (GTDB): domain Bacteria; phylum Pseudomonadota; class Alphaproteobacteria; order Rhizobiales; family Xanthobacteraceae; genus VAZQ01. Next base: position 21,927 of record JAFAHL010000627.1, read on the forward strand.
CTCATCAACGACTAAAGAGTTCCCATTTTTGCGGGCCGGGTAGGACCCGACCTAAGTGGAATCGTCTCCACTCGTTCTCACCGTCCCAATATTGCGTCTTTCATCGCACGCGGATCACGATGGCGCCAAGCGCCGGCATCGACCGCCTGGAAAAAGTTGGCGAGGTGCTGATTGAACGCGGCCGGCTCTTCGAGATTGATGGTGTGGCCGGCATTGGGCATCACCACGAGCCCCGCCGTCGGGATCGCCCGCTTCATGAGCAGGGCGGGTTCGAGGCACGGCCAATCCTCGTCACCGGTCATGACGAGGGTCGGGGCCGTGATCGCCTTCATCTTGTCGACGAGATCGAACAGGGACGGCCGCCGTTTCTGCACCCCGCGCAGAGTGCGCGCCGAACCTTCGCTGGAGTGCTCGGTGAGCTGTTCGACGAATTCCTTCCAGCCGCGCGGGTCTTTGTTCTGGAACTGCACGCGCGTTGGCCCGAGTGCATAGGCCTCGGCTGCCTTCGGCATGCTGGCCTCTTCGAACTTCCTTGCCGCCGCCTCCGCTTCCTCTGCGAATTGCTGCCGCTGGTTAGGCGCGGCGCCATAGCCGCAGCCCGCCACGACCAGCGACCGCACGCGCCGCGGATAGGTGAAGCCGAAATGGAGCGCCGCGAAGCCGCCCATGGAAAGCCCGACGATGTGGGCTTTGTCGATTTTCAGCGCATCGAGCACAGCGTGAATGTCGTCGCGCGCGCGATCTTGCGAATAACGCTCGTCATCCGCTGGCACGTCCGACGGCGGATAACCCCGCGCGTTGTAGGTGATGCACCGATAGCAGCGGGCAAAATAGCGAACCTGCGATTCCCATGAACGATAGTCTCCGGCGAATTCATGCACGAAGACGACCGGAATGCCCGACCCGCCGTCCTGGTAGTAGAGCTTCACGTTGTCGTCGGTGGTCAGATGCGGCATCGATCCCCCCTTTCCTCAAAGCTCCGTCATATCGGTCACGCGGTCAGCGACAGTAGCGAGCGCCGGCCAGTCCGGACTGCGGGCGCAAATTGACGTCACGTTTGAATTTACCCGGAACTCGATGCGGTCGCGAGCGGCTGGCGGGCCGGGCCCGTGGGCGCAAAACATATCCATTTTTCGATGGATCACCGGATTGCTCCGCCGACTATCCAACGTCCGAGCAACTGCTATTGTGTTCTTGGCCGGATTGAATGGGACGGCTACCACGAGTCGTGGCTGTTGCACTTGTCGCCAGCCTCCAATGCCTCGGGCCGGTGCTATCGCAGGACTGGCCGACCCGGCCGGTCACCATGGTCGTTCCGTTCGCCGCCGGCGGTCCGGCAGACACGGTCGGACGCATTCTAGTCTCTAGCCTTTCCGAGCTTTTGGGTCAGCAGGTCATTATTGAAAACGTCGGCGGCTCTGGCGGCATGACCGGCACCTACCGCGTGGCGAAAGCGGCGCCCGATGGCTATCAGTTCGTGCTCGGCAACGTCGGCACCCATGCCGCAAATCAGACGTTCTATAAAACTCCGCTCTACAACGCCGCGACTGATTTTGCGCCCGTCATGCTGATCGCTCAGACGCCGCTGGTCCTGCTCGCGCGCAAGGATTTACCGGCCAACAATCTGCGGGAATTCATCGCCTATGCGAAGGCCAACCAAGCAAGCATGCAGTACGGCTCGGGCGGAGCGGGTTCCGCGAGCCATCTTGCTTGTGTGCTGTTGAATGCGGCCATCGGGATCAATGTCACACACGTTCCCTATCGTGGGGCCGCTCCGGCGATGCAGGATTTGATCGCCGGCCGGATCGATTACCAATGCCCCGACACGCCGATCGCGATTCCTCAGATTCAGAGCAAGTTGGTCAAGGCGATCGCGATCCTCACGCGCGATCGCTCGCCGAGCCTGCCTTCTCAGGCGTCCGCGCACGAGCAAGGGCTGAGCAATTTCGACGCCTCGAACTGGTTTGCCTCGTTCTTCCCCAAGGGAACATCCGCGGTGATTGTCGACAAGCTTCATGCCGCCACTCTCGCGACCATCAACACGCCCACAGTACAGACGCGGATGCGGGAGATCGGCGCCGACCTGGTCGCGAGCGAGCGCATCTCGCCCGATTACCTGCAAAAATTCGTCGAGGCCGAGATTGAAAAATGGGCCGGGCCGATCAAGGCTAGCGGGGTATCGATGGATTGAGTGACCGATAGCCGCCGATCGCGACAACCGAACTTATCCAAGCGTTGATCGATCCTCATCATGCCAATCAAGCTCGCTGAAAACTTTCGCGCCGTCTTTTACGCGCCGTTCTACGCCGCCCAGTCGCTCGGGTTTTATGCCAGCGAAGGCGTCGAGGTCGAATTGGTCAACTCATCCAGTCCGGGTGACGGCGTGTCGGCCCTCCTCAACGAGGTGGTCGACATTACCTGGGGCGGGCCGATGCGCGTCATGAAGGCTCGCGACCTCCAGCCGAGTTCGCCGCTCGTCTGCTTTTGCGAGGTCGTCGGACGCGACCCGTTCTATCTGGTGGGCAGGCATCATCGCCCCGAGTTTCAGCTTCGGGAGTTGGCGTCGCTGCGATTTGCGAGGGTTGCCGAAGTAGCCACGCCTTGGATGTGCCTTCAGCACGACCTGCGGGAGCAAGGTGTCGATCCGTCTCGGCTCGATCGGGCGCCCGATCGATCGATGGCCAATAACTTCGAAGCGCTGTGCAAAGGGCAACTCGACGCGGTGCAACTCTTCGAGCCCTACCCATCAATGGCCCTGGAGTTGGGCGCGGGCCATATCCTCTATGCCGCCAGTAGGCGAGGGCCGACAGTCTATACGACGTTCATCGCTACGAAGCGCGGAATTGACCGCCACCGCGATGCGTTTACGGGCATGACGCGCGCCATTCGGCGTATGCAGGGCTGGCTCACCCAACACGGCGGGGAGGAACTGGCCGAAATCACCGCGCCGTTCTATCCCGACCTCACGCGCAGCATTCTGGTGAGTTCGCTACGGCGTTATGAGCAAGCGGGAATTTGGGCTCGTGCTCCTGATATTTCGAGACAAGGGTTCACGCGGCTTGCTGAAAGCCTACTGTCAGGCGGATTTATTTCTCGCATGCCGACATACGAAGACTGCGTCGATCAAAGCTTGGGCTGAAGCATCAACCCTGCTGCAGCAGCAGGCACTCACATTATTCCGCTGCCGACTGGTAGCTTTCCATCGGTGGGCACGAGCAGACCAGATGCCGGTCGCCGTAGAGGTTGTCCACTCGGTTGACGGGGCACCAATATTTGTCGCGCAACAGCCCTTTGACCGGAAAGCACGCCAGCGCGCGTGCATAAGGGCGATCCCAGTTTTCATCGGTGAGATCGAAAACAGTATGCGGTGCATTCTTGAGGACATTATTTTCGCGATCCATCGCCTTTTGCTCGATCGCCGCAATCTCCGATCGAATTGAAATCATGGCGTCGCAGAAGCGATCGAGCTCGGCCTTCGATTCCGATTCCGTAGGTTCGATCATCAGCGTGCCGGCCACCGGAAAACTCATGGTCGGCGCGTGGAATCCGTAGTCGATCAGCCGCTTCGCGATGTCTTCGACCGAGACTCCGGCGGTGTCCTTGAACGGCCGCGTATCGATGATGCATTCATGTGCGACACGGCCATACGGTCCCTTGTAAAGGAGCGCATAGTGGCCCTCCAGCCGCTTGGCTATGTAATTGGCATTCAAAATGGCAGCTTGCGTTGCGGCGAGGAGGCCATTGCCGCCCATCATGACGATGTAGGCCCACGAAATTGGCAAGATGGAAGCCGAGCTAAACGGCGCGGCGCTGATGGCCCCTACTTGTGCGGGTTCGCTCGGCCATTCCGAGTGACCGGGCAGAAACGGCGCAAGATGCTTTTTCACGCCGATCGGGCCCATGCCGGGACCGCCCCCGCCATGCGGGATGCAAAAGGTTTTGTGGAGATTGAGATGCCCGATATCGGCGCCATATGCCCCCGGCTGAGCCAGACCGACTTGCGCGTTGAGGTTGGCGCCGTCGAGATAGACCTGTCCGCCATGGGCATGAACGACGCTGCAAATCTCGCCAATCGCGGGCTCGAAAACCCCATGCGTGGAGGGATAAGTGACCATGACTGCGGCGAGATGGCTGGAATATTGCTCCGCCTTCTTGCGCAAATCGGCGAGGTCGACATTGCCGTCACTGTCACAATTGACGACAACGACGTTCATTCCGGCCATTTGCGCGGATGCCGGATTGGTGCCGTGGGCCGATGACGGAATCAGGCAGACGGTACGCTGCGGCTCGCCGCGGCTGGCGTGATAGGCGCGGATGACCAGCAAGCCGGCATATTCGCCCTGTGCGCCGGAATTTGGCTGCAGCGAGATCGCATCATAGCCGGTGATCGCGCAAAGCTTCGCGGACAGATCCGCAATCAGCTCGGCATAGCCTTGGGCTTGGTCCGCCGGCACGAAGGGATGGATGTTGGCGAATTCCGGCCAGGTGATAGGAATCATTTCAGCGGTCGCGTTGAGCTTCATCGTGCAGGAGCCAAGCGGAATCATGCTGCGGTCGAGGGCGAGGTCGCGATCGGAAAGCCGCCGCATGTAGCGCAGCATTTCCGTTTCCGAGCGATAGAGATGGAAGACAGGGTGAGTCAGGAAGTCGCTGCGACGGGCAAGTTGCGTGGGGATCGCGTTGTCCGTTTGCAAACTCAACTTTTCGAACGACGGAGCGGCGAACTGAGTTTTGGCTTGAGCTCCGAATGCTTGCCATACTGCCTCGATCGCGGCCGGCGTGGTGGTTTCATCGCAACTGATGCCGATGCGGGCCTGCGCGCCGGCGCCGATTTTGCGGAGATTGATCGCGTTCGATGCGGCGTTTTTGAGAATTTCGGATTGACGCGCACTCACCGCGACGGTGACGGTGTCGAAGAACGCAGTTTGCTGCACATGCCAACCGAGTGCCGTCAGTCCCTTGACCAAAGTCCCGGTGGTGCGATGGATCTTGTGCGCAAGGTGCCTGAGGCCGTCCGGGCCGTGATAGACCGCATACATCGCCGCGATCACCGCCGGGAGAACTTGCGCGGTGCAGATGTTCGAGGTCGCCTTCTCACGGCGGATGTGCTGCTCGCGCGTTTGCAGCGCGAGCCGGTAAGCTGGCTGGCCGCGGGAATCGACCGAAACGCCGACGATGCGGCCCGGAAGCGCGCGCTTGTAGGCATCCTTGGTCGCGATAAAGGCGGCGTGCGGACCGCCGTAGCCCATCGGCATGCCGAAACGCTGGGTGGATCCGATGGCGATGTCCGCCCCCAATTCTCCAGGCGGAGTCAGCAGGGTCAGCGCAAGCGGGTCGGTTGCCATCACAGCGACCGCGCCGGCTGCATGCAACGCCGAAATGACTGCGCGGAAATCCCGGATTTCGCCCGAGGTTCCGGGATATTGCAGCAGGGCGCCGAACACAGCCGCCGGTTCGAGGTCCTTCATCGGATCGCCGACGGTGACGGTCCAACCCAGCGGCTCGGCACGCGTTCGCACCACCGCAATCGTTTGCGGATGACACTCGGCATCGACGAAAAACGCGTTCGTGCTTGATTTAACCACGCGGCGCACCATCGCCATGGCTTCCGCCGCCGCGGTTGCCTCATCGAGCAGCGAGGCATTTGCGATGTCGAGCATGCAGAGCTCGCAGATCATGGTCTGGAAATTCAACAGAGCTTCGAGCCGTCCCTGGCTGATTTCGGGCTGGTAGGGCGTGTAGGCGGTGTACCAGGCTGGGTTCTCGAGAACGTTGCGCTGAATCACCGGCGGGAGAATCGTCCCGTAGTACCCCTGACCGATCAGCGACGTGAAAATCTTGTTTTTATCGGCGATGATGCGGAGCTTCTGCAGCGCGTCTGTTTCCGAAATCCCTGCCGGGAGCGCGAGCGGGACGGCTTGTCGGATCGCACCGGGTACCGTCTGTGAAATGAGTTCGCCGATGTTCGCCGCTCCGATAGTCGAAAGCATTTCCCTCATGTCCGCAGGTGACGGCCCGATGTGACGACGCGAAAAATCGCTCGGATCAAAATCGGCGGCGGAGTCTTTGGCAAACATCGTCTTCACCTTTTTGGGCCGTAGTTTGAGCTCGATTGCGGCGAACGTTTCATGCGATCATCTCGTGGTAAGCCTTCTCATCAAGCAGGCGCTCGAGCTGGGACGGATCGGAAATCTTGATCTTGAAGAACCAGCCCTTGCCCATCGGATCGCGATTCACCAACCCCGGCTCATCGACGATAGCTTGATTGATCTCGATGACCTCGCCGCTCACCGGCGCATAAACGTCCGAGGCGGCCTTGACGGATTCGACGACCGCCGCCGCCGCTCCCTGTTCGGGTCTCGCTCCTGGCGCTGGTAATTCAACGAAGACAAGATCGCCGAGCTGTTCTTGCGCATGGTCCGTGATGCCAACAGTGGCGATATCGCCTTCGATACGAAGCCATTCGTGGTCTTGCGTGAATTTCAACATCGCGATTGATCTCCGCGGTTCAGTTTCAGTCGCGTTTGTAGCGATGCGGGACGAAAGGTAGATCGCAGACTTGCAGCGCAATGCGCTTTCCGCGCACCTCGCCGAAAATCCGTTTGCCGGTCGTTGCCGAGTTTTTGTCGACGTAACCCATGGCGATCGGCGCCTGCACGCTCGGCCCAAAGCCGCCGGACGTGACGGTGCCGATCGGGGTTGCCGAAATCTCGTCCGCGTAGAGTTTCGCGCCGCCGCGCACCGGCACGCGATCCTCGACCTTCAGTCCGACGCGGCGGGATGGCGCGCCGTCCGCCAATTGCCGCAGAATGACGTCTACGCCGGGAAATCCGCCCGCGCGCGATCCCCCGGCGCGGCGGACTCTCGGGATCGCCCATTCGAGCGCGGCCATCACCGGCGTCGTCGTTGGATCGAGATCGGAACCGTAAAGACACAGTCCCGCTTCCAGCCGCAAGCTGTCGCGCGCGCCAAGCCCGATCGGCATCACCGAATTGTCCTCGCATAGTGCACGCGCCAATACCTCAACGCGATCGGCCGCAATACTGATCTCGAATCCGTCTTCGCCGGTATAGCCGGATCGCGAAACCTCGCAGTCCGCGCCGAGGATCCGCACCGTGCGCACGTCCATGAAACGCATCGTGGCGGTCGCGGGCGCGAGGCGTGCCAGCGCTGCTTGTGCCAGCGGGCCCTGCAACGCAATCAGCGCACGATCGGGCAGGAGATCGATCTTAAAGGTTTGTCCAAGATGTTGACGCAAGTGCGCCAAATCGGCGGGTTTGCAGGCGGCGTTGACGATGAGCAGCAGATGATCGCCGCGGTTCGCGACCATCAGGTCGTCCAGAATTCCACCCGCCGCGTTCGTGAACAGCGCATAGCGCTGCCGTCCCTCGACAATGCCGATGACGTCGGCGGGGACCAGCGTTTCCAATACGCGAGCGGCATCTTCCAGGCCCCCCGACATCGCGCGCATGGCGATCTGCCCCATATGCGAAATGTCGAACAGCCCAGCGGCCGCACGGGTATGCAGATGTTCGGTTAGGATACCGGTGGGGTACTGCACCGGCATTTCATAGCCGGCGAAAGCAACTAGCCGCGCGCCACGTTCGAGATGAAATTTATAAAGCGGTGTGCGTAGCAATGGCGCCTTTTCACGCGCTTCGCTCATGCGCACCCCCGCCGGTTGGCGGACCGCGCCAGTCGAAAACGAATGAGAGAAAAACCGTGCCACATGGGAGCACCTCATGGCGGCGATGTGCCGCTGTGCCGGTGCCCCCTCTGTGTGTTTGCCTGAGAACGTTATCCCGTCGGCGGGCGCAACGCGCGCCTCTTTCCAGAGACGTCAATCATCGCGGTCCTTTTGCCTGAGAGTTTCCGGGGCGGTTGCTCCTTCGGCGTCGGAAGACCGATCTCTCCCGCGATAATCTCGGTGTGTACTAATTCTCGATTTTGATCTGGCCTTTCTGATGGCTGCTGTTCGCCATTACGATCGCGCGTCAGTGTCGTTTGAGTCGCCGCAAAGTATCGTCAAAATGGCGCGCCGATGCAACAATTGAATATGCGCACCTTGGCACCCGCAATCCTACGGCAGCATTCCAGTAGATTGACGTCCAATCCGCCGGGGCTTGCGCCTAGGTGCCACCGCCGGACCGCAGCCGCTGGAGCTCGAGCCGCATGGCCAAGGCATGATTGACGTGCTCCCGCGCAAGCCGCTCGGCTTGCGCGGATTTGCGATCGCGAATGGCCTTGACGATTTGTAGATGTTCGCGGTGCGCCAATTCAATGCTGCCGGGCAGAACAAAGGTTGAGTGACGCAACAGCCCCAACGCGTCGACCACCGTGGTGATGGACTGCAGCAGATACCGATTGTGCGCAGCAGCATAAAGCGTCTGATGCAACTCGCTGTTGATGACAACAAGCTTTGTCGGATCGTGTTTGGCGCGCGCCTCGGAGGTCGCGATCTGGAATAGGCGCTGCACTTCGGCTTTGGTCGCATGTTGGGCCGCGAGTGCCGCAGCCGTGCCTTCGAGCGCCGCGCGCACGGCGTAGAGTTGCACCAGTTGCTGCGAATCAAGGTCGGCGACCATCACGCCGTTCCATGGACCGTTGGTGAGCAGGCCCTCGGAGATAATGCGATGAAACGCCTCGCGTACCGGCGTGCGACTGATGTTCAGCCACTTGGCCACATCCGCCTCACGCAGGTGCTCTCCCGATCTGAATTTACCGGAGCGAATGGCCTCCCGCATGGTCCGATAGGCGAAATCGCCAAGCGATTCTCCTCGCCGCTGATGCGTCGACTGTCGCGATCCTATGAGATGCAAGCCGCGCTGATCGCCTCGAACGGTGGGACCGCGTTTGGATTTTATTTTCCGGCTTTCCGGTCCTAAACGCTTCGCTGGCACGGACTTGCGGAATGGCGATTTCATCGCACGACAGCCGCGAGCCGGTTCTAGTTTCGCGGTGCCCAAGGCACCACGATGCGCTCAATGAGCGCAATGCCGTAATAGAGCACGATGCTCATGATCGTCAACAAGACGAGCGCGCCGAAGGCGAGGGGAGTGCGTGACTGCGAGGTCGATACCAGAATGAGGTAGCCAAGTCCGCTCTCGGAACCGACGAATTCACCGATTACCGCGCCGATTACCGCGAAAGTGATGGCGATCTTGAGGCCCACGAAGATGTGCGGCATCGCGGTTGGGAAGCGGATCTTGACGAAGGTCTGCAAAGAGCTTGCCGACAAGGACCGGATCAGGTCCATCAGCGGAGCCGGCACCGCAGCGAGACCGCTCGCAGTCGCGACGATGATCGGGAAGAAGCAGACTAGGAATACGACGACGATCTTCGGCAGCGTGCCAAATCCAATCCACAGGGCAAGCAAAGGCGCGATGGCGACCTTCGGCATCGACTGCAATGCCAGCAGGATGGGATAGATCGTGTTCTGAAGGAGCGGTGAGTAGACGACGGCGACAGCCAAGGGAATGCTGATTGCGATGGCGAGTGCAAAACCCACCAGCGTCTCGTAGAGGGTAACCATGGAATGCCCGACCAATTCGGACCGCCATTCCAGCATCGATTGTCCGATGAGGCTGGGCGATGGCAGCAGCCAGGCCGGAACTTGAAACTGCCGAACCAGAAGTTCCCACACAATGGTCAACGCGATCAGCGTCATGGTGGCGCCGAGGGCGGCTTTGAGCGTGGAATCGGTCGGCTCGAGCGGTTCGCCGTCTTCAAGCAGGGTGGCAGCGTTCGATTCGGCGGTCATGACCGGCTTGCTCCTGGACCTTGATAAATCACGTCTCGGATCTCGCCCGAGTACGACTTGAATTTTTGCGAGAATTCCATGTCGATGGTCCGTGGCCGTGCAAGGTCGATGTCGACGACCCGAGCAATGCGGCCGGGCCGCGGCGTCATGGCCACGACGCGATCGGCGAGCAGTATGGCCTCGGTGATATTGTGCGTCACAAAGATCACGGTTTTCTTGTCCGTGTCCCAGATCCGCATCAGCTCGAACCCCAGCTCCTCGCGAGTCATGGCATCGAGCGCCGCGAAAGGCTCATCCATCAACAGAACCGATGGATTGTGAATGAGTGCACGGCAGAGCGACGCCCGCTGCTGCATGCCGCCGGACAACTCACGCGGAAAGCGTTTCTCGAAGCCGCCAAGACCGACGAGGTTGATGAGATCCATGGCGCGGTTGCGCGATTTGATCTTGTCGAGTCCGAGGATTTCGGTGGGTAACAGGACGTTGTCGAGCACGGTGCGCCACTCCAGGAGCACGGCGTCTTGAAACACGATGCCGACGTCGCGGGTGGGTCGCAGGAGCGGCACGCCGTCAAATAGCAGCGTGCCGCGTGACGGCCTGATGAGAGCGCCGATCAGCTTGAGCAATGTCGACTTGCCGCACCCGGAAGGGCCGACGAGGGTGACAAATTCGTTTTGCTTGATCGAGAGACTGACCTCTTTGAGGGCCGTTACCGGCCCGTGGCTCGAGGCGTAAGTTTTGTGGAGACCCTCGATGTGGATCTTGCTCATTGCGATGCTACGCGTCTCGATGTGGCCAACGGTCGGAACGCGCGGAGCTGGTGGCGCCGCCCGTGCGCGCAGTTCACGCCGTCAAGGCCGAGAAACGGCAGGCGCTGCTCAAGCTGATCAGCCCTAGTGCGAGTCGACCCGGTCAGTTCACGAAGTCCGGCGCGTAGATGTCCTCTGGTGTAACCGCAAATTTCAGAGTGTACGCGCCGCTTACGATTTCGATTGCCTTCCTCACCCGGCCGGCATCCAGGACGCCCAGCGGCTGTCCCGTCAGGGTGCCGACGATCTTCGTCTCGCCTGCCGCGACATCTGCGTCAACTTCGCGGTGATGCTTGTTCATGATCGCGCCGGCCTCCTGCGGATTGGCGATGGCGTCCTTGAGTCCTTGCATTGTCGCGGTGACAAACCGCCGCACGAGGTCCGGGTTCGATTTGATAAGGCTGTCGCTCGCGATGATGCCGTTGCCGTAGAGATCGAGGCCAGCGTCCGCGTAGGAGAGCGCGAGAACCTGTTTAGGCGCGGCGCTCTTTGCCAAAAGCGGCCCGCCCACCGTGAACTGACCGATGCCGTCGGCACGGCCGGTCGTCAGCATTCCCGGTAGCGTATCGGCTGCCGCGACGAGCCAGGTAACCTTGCTCGCATCGATGTTCGCGGCCTTCGCGTATGCATCAAACAACTTCGGAACGGCACTGAACGCGGTGTCAGCAAGCTTCTTTCCTTCGAGGTCTTTCGGCTTCGCAATCCCCGACTCTTTGAGCACGTAGATCGCATGCGGCGGCTTGGCATAGACAATGGCGACGAGCTTAGTAGGGATCTGGTCGTTCCCGCGGCCGAGAATAACGGCCGCGGTGTCGGCGAAGCCGATTTGCGCGGTGCCGGCCGCAACCTGCTTTACCGCATCCGCTGATCCTTGCCCGCGCACGATTTGGACATCGAGATGCTGCCGGGCATAGTAGCCCTTTTCGAGCGCAACGAAATAATAGGCATGTCGTCCGTTGTAACCGAAATCAGTGACGAAGGTCACCTTGTCCACGGCCTCGGCGTCTCGCAGTCCGAGGGCGCACACGCAGATCGCGGCGAGCATCAGCGAAACGCAAAGCTTCCCGCTGCCATGCATTGTCTTCGTCTCCCGTCTTTCCCATCCGGCGTGTGCGATTGCCCCCGCTTGCATTCGTGCGTGATCGTTCGATCGACTCGTGCCGCGGCCACGCTATTGAATTGAACCATTTTTAGTATACAAAATTCCGTCCGTTGACAAGAACACCGGGATTTTGGGGAGCATCTCGGTGGGCGCGAGGCGCATGATGTCGCACCAGGCGAATGACGATTTTACAACTGATCGCGATCGCGTCGCCGATGCGGACGCCGCGGTGGCGATATTCGACATTGCGCCATCCGTGCATGGCGACGCCGCTGCTCGCAAAATGGTCGTCGCCGCGGTGAAGCGCGCTTGTGAGCAGGTCGGGTTCCGCTAGGCCCGCTGCGATATTCCGTGGAGGTGAAATTGGTCCTGAAGCAGATGAAGGCCGTAATTTTTGAGCAATATGGCGACGCCGACGTTCTCAAATATACCGACTTTCGGGTGCCAACGCTCGAACGGGGTGAAGCGCTGGTCAAAGTCCATGCTGTCAGTCTCAACGGCTACGACCTGATGGCGCGCGCGGGGCGCTACAAGCCGAACAAGGGGAAGTTTCCGCATATTCTCGGTGGCGATTTTGGCGGCGAGCTCGTCGCGCTCGGACCGCAGACGGCGTGCGATCTGCCGATGGGAACGCGCGTAACGAGTTGGTGGATCCTTCCGTGCGGGAGCTGCGAGCAGTGCATGGCCGGCCACCACAACCGTTGTGCAAGCGATTACCGCTATCTCGGCGCGCACGAACACGGGGCTTATGCGCAATACGTCAAGTTGCCCGCCAATCACCTGATCCCGCTACCCGATAGCGTGACGTTCGAACAGGCGGCAGCTTTTCCTAACGCCTTCGGGACGGCGTGGCATATGCTGATCGATCGCGGCAATGTGCGCGCGGGCGAGACCGTGCTGGTGAATTCCGCGAGTTCGGGCGTGAGCATGGCAGCCATCCAGATCTGCAAGCTCGCGGGGGCCTATGTCTATACGACGTCGAGCGCGGACTGGAAGCTTGAGCGCGCCAAGGAGCTCGGCGCCGACGAAGTGATCAACTACGCGAACGTCGACTTCGTCGATGAAATTCTCAAACGAACCAAAAAACGCGGTGTCGACCTCGTCGTCGAGCACGTCGGCGGCGATTTCCTGGAAAAATCGATCCGCTGCCTCACCCGCGGTGGCCGGGTCGTGACCGTCGGCGGAACGAAATCCTACGATTGCAAAGTCCCGGTGAATTACATCTTCCATAAGGAGCTGCAAATCATCGGTTCTAACAGCGCCACCAAACATAATCTTGAAGTGATGATGCCGCTTCTGGGCGGAGGAAAATTGAAGACCGTGATTGATCGAGTATTCCCGCTGCAGGAAGCAGCAGATGCGCATCGCTATCTCGAGTCGGGAAAGCAGTTCGGCAAGGTGGTTTTGCGTGTCAATCATTGATCGGGGCGTGCGGGCCGCGTGACGCTGAATGCTGATGCGAGCGTCTGGTGACATTGCAATGCTGATTGCGGCCGCCCGAGCGCAGCGCCGCAACGTTCTCTCCGAACCTGAAGCGAAGGCGTTCCTGCGCGCGCAAGGCATTGCTGTACCGCCGGGACGTGTCGTCGCCTACGCCGAAGAGGCGCCAGCCGTAGTCCGCGAGCTCGGTGCGCCGGTTGTCGTCAAGGCGGTCGCGCATCAATTGACCCACAAGACCGACGTCGGCGCGGTGATGTTCCCGGTTGAGTCTTCCGCAGCCGCGGAAGCGGCTTGCCGGACGATTGCAGCCCGCGTCGCAACCCATCGGCCGAATATCGCGCTCGACGGATTCCTGATTGAGGCCTATCGGCCGGCGCAGCCGGAATGGATCGTTGCGCTCCGCAACGATCCTCACTTCGGTCCCGTGATCATGTTTGGTCTCGGCGGCATCTATGTCGAGACATTACGACAGGTCTCGTTTCGGTTGGCGCCGCTGTGCGACAGGGACATCGAAGCGCTCCTGGGCGAGCGACCGGCCATGCGGCTTCTTTCGAGTGCCCGCGGGCGCGCGCCGCCTGACCGCCGCGCGGTCGTCGATGTGCTGCGTCGCCTCTCCGACCTGTCCCAGCAGCCCCTGATCGTGCGCGACATATCCGAGATCGAGATCAATCCTCTCGTCGCCACCGAGAACGGTGTACTTGCGCTCGACGCGCTGATCGTCCTCCACTCCTAGGAGAATAACTGATGCGAGACATTACGCCGCTGGTCGCGCCACGCTCAATCGCGGTGATCGGCGCCTCGGCCAACCCCACGAAATCGGGCGGTGTCCTGTTCGATAATCTCGTCAAGGGCAATTTCAGGGGGCCGCTTTACCCGATCAACCGCACCGCAACGCAGATTATGGGCAAGAGTGCCTACCCCACACTCGCCGACGTGCCGGAAAAGGTCGATCTGGTCTATATCGTGCTGCCGCAGCAGCATGTGGAGGAGGCGGTCAAGCAGTGCGTCGCTGCCGGTGCGCGGGCGGCCTGCATCATCACTGCGGGGTTTTCGGAAGCGAGTCAAAAAGGCCGCGGCGCCGAGAAGCGTTTGTGCGAGATCGCCCGCGCATCCGGATTGCTGCTCGCCGGCCCCAACACGATCGGCATGGTGAACGCCGAGGTCGGCATGATGGGGAGCTTCGTGAATTTTCCCCGCTGGGAGTCCGGCGGCGTGTCATTTTTCACCCAGACCGGCATCTTCACCGGCGCCGTCATGCTGCACGTCATGAGCGGCGCCAGCCAACGCCTCCCTGTCGGCAAGAGCATCGACGTCGGCAACAAGGTCGACGTCGACGAGCTCGATTTCCTGCACTTTGTCGCGGACGATCCGACCACCAAGGTCATCGGCCTCTACATCGAGAGTATCCGCAATCCGCGCGCCTTCTTCGAGCAAGCGCGCGAGGTACGCAAATCCAAGCCCATCGTGGTGCTCAAGCCGGGTCGCACCAAGGACGGTGCGAAGGCGTCCGCTTCGCATACCGGGTCGCTCGCATCCGACGATGACATCCTCGACGGCGCGTTGCGGCAGTATGGCATCGCGCGCGCCGAGGATGAAGACGACTTCCTCAACGCGCTGCGCGCGCTGGTGATGTTGCCGCGGCCGCGCGGCAGGCGTGTGGGGATTGCGACGACGAGTGGTGCGCTCGGCGTGATCGCCACCGACCTGCTCGTCGAGAGCGGCTTGGAACTCGCGGCGTTCGCGCCCGCGACCCTTGCCGCCATGCGTGGCGTCCTTCCGGACTGGCTGGAACCGGCCAATCCCTTCGATTTCTGGATCGGCATCGACATCAAGGGGCCGCGTGAAGCGCACGAAGTCGGGCTCACCGCGCTGTTTGCCGATCCGAATGTCGACCTCATCCTGTGCACCCTGCTCGCGCCGGGCAACGCCGATTTCCCCGAATTCGGCGACTTGGTACGGCGCCTGCGGCGGACCTACGACAAACCAGTCGCCCTCGTGATCTATGGCGGGGAGGCGCAGCAGCGCTGGACCGCGGCGCTAGAAGGCGCGGGCGTGCCAATCTTCAAGACGACGCGCGCGGGCGCGCGCGCCTTGTCGCTCATGGTTGAAGCGACGATGTAGCGTTAGCCCCATATCTCAGCGGCGCATGAGTGCAAGCGTAGTCCGCGCATAAATTTTGGCACAGTCGACGACGTCCTGCTCGTTCACGCAGTCGTCGATGCCGGCTGACAGCGTCGGCTGCGGGCCGTAACAGACGGCGGGGACGCCGAGGTCACGCCAACGGCGGGCATCGCTGCCCGGCAGGCGCACCACGAAAGATGGGGCGGCGCCGCGCACCGCCGTCGCGGCCGTCGCCAGCTCGACCACCAAAGGGTTGTCGAGCGCGGTCCAATTGGCATCCCAGGCCTTGACGACGGCGATGCTGATGTCTTCGACGTCCGTCTGCTCGCGGATCATCGTCTCACAAGCCTGCGCGCCGATGCCGGGCGGAAGCCGGATATCGATCTGTGCCCGCGCCGACGTCGCCAGCTGGCTGCGAACCGTGCCGGCAAGGAGCGTCCCCGCATTCAGCGACAGCCGCAGTCCCAAATTTCCCTCGCCGCCGCTCACCCCCGCAAGCTCGCGGGGCAAGGCCGCGTACGTCTCGTTCAGCGCGTCGATGCGCGCCAAGAACGCGGCGAGCTTCATGACCGCGGTTTCTCCGCGCAACGCCCGCGACGCGTGCCCGCCTGCAGAGCGCGCCTCGACGTCGAGCCAGAGCAAGCCCTTCTCGGCGACGGCAAGGTGCATGAAGCCCGGGCCTTCACCGCTGATGAGAAAATCGCCGGCGACGTCGGGTCGCTCGCGCAGGAGGAAGACAGTGCCGCGCTCTCCGAACATGACCTCATCGGAGACGGCGGTCATCGTCAAACGTCCTTTCCACGCATTGCCGTGCCGCTTGAGAATGGTGGTCGCGAGGCACATGGCGGCCAGCGCGCCTTTCATGTTGCCCATGCCTAGTCCGTAGAGGCGGCTGTCACGGCGCGACAAGCGTGTGATCGGAACCGTCCACGCTGCCTCGTCGCCCGCTTCCATGGTGTCCATGTGGGCGTTGAAGACGACATGGCGTCCGCCCGCACCGCCCTCGATGCGACCGATGACGTTGGGAGCTTCATCGTCGGCCGTGATCGTCTCGGTTGCGATGCCGTGGCCTGACAGGTAGGCGCGCACGACCTCGGCTGCCTCGGTGGTACGGCCCGGCGGATTGACGCTCGCCGCCGCGACCAGCCGACCGCACAGCGCGATCAATTCCTCGCGCGCCGCATCGATGTCGCGACAAACGGTCTCGGCCAAGCTGTCGCTCATGGTATGCTCCGCTCGGCGGCGATGACCTCGTGAGGCCGGCGGCCGACGATGCTGCGATAAACCTCCGGATCCGTGGCACCTTCGGTGCCGAACACGAGGACGCGACTGTCGGCGCGCAGATCGAGCCGCGCGCGCGCATCGGCGTCGGCGCTCGCCAAAATGAAGCCGGCGAGTCCAGCCACGGCCGATTCTCCCGCAACAATCGTGTCGTCGCCGAAACGGCCATCGGCAAGCAGCCGCATGCAGTCGGCCGCAGCCTCGTCGTCGATCGTCATGAAGGCGTGGGCGCCAGTCTCAAGAACCCGCCACGCCAGGATCGAGACCTCGCCGCAGGCAAGGCCTGCCATGATCGTGTCGAGCGCGCCCTCCGCCGGCGTCGGACGGCCCGCCACCGCGCTGCGGTAGAAGCAATCTGCCTTCTCCGGCTTGACGACCACGAAGCAAGGGCGCCGCGTGCCATGTCGCTCCCAAAGATACGAACACACGCCAGCCGCTAAGCCTCCAACCCCGCCCTGGACAAAGACGTGGGAAGGCACCGTTGATGTCTGCTCCAGGGCTTCGTCGACCATCAGGCTATAACCCTGCATCACGTCACGCGGAACGTCCGTGTAACCTTCGTAGGACGTATCGGAGACCACGATCCAACCCTGCACCGCCGCATCCGCGGCGACGCGCCGAACGCCGTCGTCATAGGTCCCGGCCACGCGCTTGACCTCGGCGCCATAGGCGGCGATTGCTTGGCAACGGCCTTCGCTGACAGTTTCAGGGATATAGATCACGCATCGGCAGCCGAAGGTATGAGCACCCCAGGCGACCGAACGCCCGTGATTGCCGTCGGTCGCGCAAGTTACCGTGATGCGCGAGGTGAGATCGGCGTATCGCCCCGACGTCAGGTCGAGGGTCGATGCGACGATGTTCTTTTGCTCCCAGATGGCCTTGCGCAGAAGCTTGAAGACCGCATAGGCACCGCCCAGCGCCTTGAAGCTGCCAATGCCGAAGCGTTCAGCTTCGTCCTTGTAGAGAATGGCACCGATGCCGGCGCGTGCCGCGAGCTTCGGGAGGGAGCGCAAAGGCGTCGGCTTGTAACCAGGCCATGACATGATCTCGCGCTTGGCATCGCCGAAGGCCGCTAGACTGAGGATCGCCTCGCGCCCGTCCATGCTGTAGGGCGCCGTGCGCGCTGCCCGTGGATTCGCAAATAGGCGGAATCCCGCGGAGGTCAGCATCTCAGTCCTCACCACCCGGCTGCCAAGCCGTCACGACGGCCGTCCGCACCGCCGCGAAGGAGGCCTGCCTCCCGTGTTGCCAGCGGGTGCGAGGTTGCCGCCATGACGCGCATACCGAACGCCTCGGAACGGCCGGGCAGTTCGAAATCGCAGACGGTGCCACTACAGAACGGCAAGAGATGCGTTCCGCAAATCCGTGATCAGCATCGAGGACGGCGCGTGGGTGATGCACAGCGGCGGTCTCGCATTCTTCACGGCCAGCTGCGGAGTCAGTCCGCAGGCCCAGAACACGGGCAACTCGTCGGCGGCGACCTCCGGGTCGCCGACATCCAAATAGCGCCGGCTCAAATCCACGCCGATGCTGCCGGGGTTGCCGAGATGGACCGGAGCGCCGTGAACGTTCGGAAAACGCGACGTGATCTGAACGGCGCGGATGGCATCGGCTGGCGTGAAGGCTCGCATGGTCACCACCAGCGGGCCCTTGAACGGCCCCGCTGGGACGGTGTCGACATTGGTCACGTACACGGCCGCGACATTGTTGCGCTCGAGGAATTTCAGCCGCACGCCGGCCTCCTGCAAGGCTTCCTCGAACGAAAACGAGCAGCCGAGCGCGAAGGTCACGAGGTCATCGCGCCAGTACGAGCGGATGTCGATCGCTTCCTCGACGAGCGCGCCGTCGCGGAAGATGTGATAACGCGGAACGTCGGTGCGGATATCGAGATCGTCGGAGAGCGTCGGCAGACGTGGGTCGCCGACATCGGAGCGGGCGATCAACGGGCACGGCTTGGGGTTGCGCTGACAATAGAGGAGAAAATCCTCGGCCCATTGGGCCGGAAGAATGCAGATATTGGACTGCACGAAGCCCGGCGCGAGGCCGGCCGTGTAGCCGGTATACCCGCCCCCGCGGATCGCTTGCCGTGCGGCGCGCGGATCCGAACCGTCCCAGGACTCGCTCCGCAACTTGCTGCTTTGCCGTGTCACACGCGACATGAGATCGACCGGTGATTGCGAGCTGTCTTTGTTTCGACGTTTGCGATGTTTCGTTAGACTGCTCGTGGCGTCGTAGTTCTGTATACCAAATCGGACACGCGCTTGTATACTGACGCCGTCGGGGCAGAGAGGTTTCACATGCATGGGCTCGACAATCGTGCGATCGCCTTCGGGGTATTCACGCTTTTCTCTTCGCTATTGATCCCTCAATACGCGAGGGCGCGGGACGACGTCACGCTCATCACCGACTTCGGTTTCAATGGCCGTCACGCCTATTTCTTCGTCGCGATCGAGAAAGGCTATTACAAGGACGCCGATCTCGACGTGAAGGTCGTGCGTGGCCAAGGATCGGTCGACGCCATTCGGCAGGTCGGCGCCAACAATGCAATCTTGGGTTTTGCCGACGCGGGCTCGCTCGTGCTGGCGCGCGGCAACGATCAAATTCCGGTCAAGCTGGTTTCGATCGTATATGCCAAGCCGCCGCAGGCGGTGTTCTGCCGCGAGGATTCAGGCATTAAGCAGCCCAGGGATCTCGAGGGGGCTTCGATTGCCAATCCAGCGGGCGGAGCGACGGTCGACATGTTCCCGGTCTACGCCAAGGTTGCCGGCTTCGATGCGAGCAAGGTGAAATGGGTTGTCGCGGGCAGCGACTCGCTGCCGGGATTGCTGGCCGGCAATCGCGTGCCGTGTGTTGGCCAGTTCACGGTCGGCGAGCCGCTTCTGCGCATGCAAGCCGCGCCCGCCAAGCTCGTCCGTTTCGCATTCGCCGATGCGGGTGTGAGTTTCTACGGCAACGGCCTCATTGCGACCGACAGCACCATCGCCACGAAGGCGGACGTTGTGCGGCGGTTCGTCGCCGCCACGATTCGCGGCATGAAGGATGCCTTTGCAAATTCGGAGGAGGCGGGTCGGATCATGAACAAATATCATCCCGCGATCGATGCCGCGGTTGCCGAGGGAGAAACCAAGGCAGTGGCCGAACTGGCCCAAGTCAAAGGTGGAGAACTTGGGCTGATTGACCCCGCCCGAATCGAAGAAACCATCAACGTCGTCAACAGCGTCTTCAAGCTCAAGGCGCCGGTGGCGGTGAACGACGTCTATGCGCCAGGATTCGTATCGAAGTGAGGTCGGTCGCCGTTGCGGCGCCGCAGATCCTCCTGGGACCGCGGTTGTAGGTAGTACATGCCGTAGCACTCGCCGCCCTTCCTCGAACGTCATGAGGTCGCGGAGCGCAAGATCCGATTTCATGTCGAACAATGCGGCGTAGGTTCGTGCGGCATCGGCAAATGCCGGATGCGTGGTCTGATCCTTGACGCGCTCCTTGCCGACATAGATGACGCGACCGTCGCGGATGCTCTGCAAATATTCCTTTCCGACCATGAGCATGAGCGTGAACCGTTTACCAGGATTCTCCGGAAGACTCCCGACTTGGCATGAATGATAGCGACTCTCTCGACTACTCGAAATGGAACTAACCCGGTCCCTCAAGACGTGCGCACGCACTCGCTGTGCAGCAGCCGAGGGCGCTGACGTAATGGCGAAATTCGAGCGAGCGTCTCGTTGCCGCGATCTTCAATATCCGCGTTGATCCGCTTGGGACTCGGTTTGGAACTGAGCAGAGAGACTGGTTCGCTCCAGTACCCTATTGTCCTGTGACCGCGCTCGTGCTGTGGAGGGCGGGCGAGGACTGGGAAGCCGCAGTTGATTGAAGGCTCACCCCCTGCTCCAGCTCTCCTGCCCGCTCAAAGTACCGATTGGCCATGAATGTCAGCTGTGCTTCGTGCCTGCGATCTGAGCATGCCCGAGACAAGGCGAGACACCTTTGCGCTTGCGCGCGATAATACGTGCTCATCGACATAGCTGCATTTTGCGCTTCCCATGCTAACAATGCATGAATG
>JAFAHL010000634.1 GCA_019237215.1 Hyphomicrobiales bacterium
TTGCAGGCGAGGCTCCTGCGGCTCAGCCGCCGGCGGCTCCGGCTTGACGGTGCCAGGCAGCGGCAGATTGCGCGCAAGCAGCTCTTTCTTGACCGCTGTGTTTTCGCTCTGAAGGCGCGCGATCTCGGCTTCGAGCGCCGCACGCTCGTCCGGCACCGCCTCGCAGGTCCATCCCACCGGACGCCGCGCGCAGATCGATACCTGGCCGGTACGGCCGTCAAGGCGAAGATAGCCGTCATCGACTCGGTTGAAGGTGTAGCGGCTGTCATCGCTCTCCGGCACCGTGCTTTGCGCCCAAGCCGCCAGCCCTGCAAGCACAAGTCCAGCGAGCGCGAATAAAGCCGTGCGGGTCATGCGATCCCTCCTCGCGCCGTCCATAGACGATCGCTCTGGGGCGATGCAATGGCGCCCCGCTCCGCAGACTCAACGCGAACCGAATCGAGGACGGTCGCTGCGGCACCGGCAGTGAAGAAGATGCAAAGGATGCGCCTCGCGTTCAAAGTCCGCACCGCCGGGGTTGCTCAAAAACACCGAATTCTATCGCTCGCCAGCCTCGTGATTCCACTTCACTGTCAACTATTTACCGTAGAGGTACAATTCTTGACTCGTATACACCCAGTCAGTATGGTCCGCGCGGCTTTGGGGGCGGAACTATCGTGATTTTGCCTGAACCGTCGCGGATGTCGAAAGCATGGCCGACGACGCACGCGAAAAGGGCGGTGGCGAACAACTTCCGGCGGACGAGGCTGCGCTCTCAGCGAGGTTTAAGCGTCTGGGCGAACGGCTCGGCCGTGTCCATGCTGACGGTCCTTCCGAAAGCAGCCCGGGTCAACCTCCGGCCGCCGATCCGTCAGCGATCGCGCGCGGTTTTCGGTTGTCGACCGAGTTCGTCGCCGGGGTTGTGGTCGGTGCAGCCATCGGCTGGCTGCTTGATCGCTGGCTCGGAACTTCGCCTTGGGGAATGATCGTGTTTCTGCTCCTCGGCTTCGCTGCCGGGGTTCTCAACGTGATGCGCGCGGCAGGGGTCGTAGCGAGCAACACATTGGACCCGCCCGGTTCGAAGCAATGAATTGGGCCGCCCCGCGAAGCGGCGAGGCGGCGACGCAGCGATGAAGGACCTGATCCGTCATGGATCCCATCCATCAGTTTGAGATCAAAAATTTCTTTCCGGTCGTCCGCATCGGCGGGGCCGAGATCGCCTTCACGAATTCGGCGCTTTTCATGCTGATCGGGCTATCCCTGATCCTATTTCTGATGCTTGGCGCCACCCGTTCGCGCGCCCTGGTGCCGGGCCGGCTGCAATCGGTCGCCGAAATGTCGTACGAGTTCGTCGCGAATACGCTGCGCAGCACCGCCGGCACCGAGGGCATGAAATTTTTCCCGCTGGTGTTCTCGCTGTTCATGTTCATTCTCGTGCTGAACGTAATCGGCATCATTCCCTATACCTTCACGGTCACGAGCCACATCATCATCACGGTTGCACTTGCGCTTCTCGTCTTTTTCACGGTGGTGATCTATGGCTTCTGGAAGCACGGTCTGCATTTCTTCAAGCTATGGGTCCCGAGCGGAGTGCCGATTTACATCATGCCGTTGGTGACGTTCATCGAGATGCTTTCATTCCTGTCGCGGCCTGTGTCCCATAGCGTACGGCTGTTCGCCAACATGCTTGCCGGTCACATCACGCTCAAAGTATTCGGTGGTTTCGTGACGATGCTGGGTGCACTCGGCTTTCTCGGCTGGCTCGGCGCAATCATACCGCTCGGCCTCACCGTCGCTCTCACCGCGTTGGAACTACTGGTGGCCTTCCTGCAGGCCTACGTCTTCGCCATCCTCACTTGCATCTATCTCAGTGAGGCGATCCACGCGGGCCACTGATGCCCGCTCGTCAAGCCTTGAAAAGGAGCTCTCATCATGGATCCTCAAGCCGCAAAAATGATCGGCGCCGGCATCGCCTGCATCGGCATGGGCGGTGCCGGCGTAGGGGTCGGCACCATCTTCGGTCATTATCTCGCCGCCGCATTGCGCAATCCGTCCGCCGCGCAGGGCCAGTTCGGCAACCTGATTTTCGGTTTCGCGGTTACCGAGGCGCTCGGCATCTTTTCGCTGTTGATCGCCCTGTTGCTGCTGTTCGCCCTCTAGCCTCCGGCGATTGACCGCGCGAGATTTGGAGTTTGGCGATGGCTCAGAAGGGTGCGCAGCCGAGTGCCTCGGTCGAGCACATTCCCGGGAGCGAGCGTGGCCAAGGATTTCCTCCTTTCGACGCGCACACCTTTGCCTCCCAATTATTCTGGCTCGCGCTGGCTTTCATCGCGCTTTATTTGTTGATGTCGCGAATTGCGTTGCCGCGCATAGGCTCGATTCTGGAAGCGCGCCGCCAGCGCATCCAGGACGATCTTGCGGAAGCGCAGCGCTTCAAGGACGGGTCCGACGCCGCCATTGCGGCCCACGAGAAGGCGTTAGCGGAGGCCCGCGGACGGGCGCAAGCGCTCGCGAACGAGACGCGCGCAAAGGCAGCCGCAGCAGCCGATGCCCGTCGCAAGGAGGTGGACGCGAAACTCCATGCCCATATCGCCGAGGCGGAAAAGACGATTGCCGACAAGCGGTCGGCGGCAATGGGCAACGTGCGCAACATCGCCAGCGAGGCTGCGGGCGCGATTGTCGAGCGTTTGACCGGTATATCGCCGGCGAGCGAAGAGGTCGCCCAAGCCATCAGCCAGGCCCTCAAACGCTGAGGAAGCCGATGTTCGAAGCCGAGTTCTGGGTCGCGGTCGCCTTTGTCATCTTCATCGGCGTGCTCGGTTATTTCAGGGCGCACAAGCTCTTGCTCAAGAGCATCGACGACCGGCGGGAACGCATCAAGGCGGAGTTCGACGAGGCGCGCAGGCTCAAAGCGGAAGCGGAGGCCCTGCTTGCCACATATCGACGCAAGCAGCAGGAAGCCGAGCACGAGGCGCAGGCGATCGTCGCCGGGGCCAGAACCGAAGCCGAGCGACTTGCCGCCGAGGCCGAGGCCAAGATCGAAGAATTCGTCGTGCGGCGTACCAAGATGGCGGAAAACAAAATCGCTCAGGCCGAAGCTCAGGCGCTGGCCGACGTGCGCTCCGCGGCCGCCGAGGTCGCGGTCGCCGCGGCCAAAACGATCCTCACGCGCACCGTCAAGGACAAGGTTGCCGACAATCTCCTTGCCAAAGGCATCGAGGACTTCAAGGGCAAGCTAAACTAGTCTTTTTTCCGGCCACTTTCGGCCACGACGCACGATTATTCCGGCTTTCCCCGCAAAACGCAGAAGCTGTGTAAAAAAAATCTCTCGGGCGCGCAGCGCCTGACTTTTGCCATGGGCCCGCGATTCCTTCACTAGAGCCGCGATTCGTCGAAATCAGCGGTGCTGTAAGCACGCCGGCGTGGGGCTCCCGTGGTTATTTTTGATTGCAATGGTGTGCTGGTCGACAGCGAACAAATCGCCGCAGCGGCTGCCGCGGACGAATTTGCGCGGGCTGGAATTCCGATTACGCCCGAGCTCGTGACTCGCTATTTCTCGGGCCGCCGTCCCGCCGACATGCTCGCTAGCGTCGAAGCGGCCACCGGCCGTAAGCTGCCGGTCAATTTCCGCGCCACCCTCGCGGCGGCAACGCTGGCGCGCCTGCGCGCAGAGGTACGCGCCATGCCACATGCAGCCCACGCGCTCACCTGGCTGCGTGGGCCGAAATGCGTAGCGTCATCCTCGCCCCCTGACCGTGTTCGGACAAGCCTGGAGGCCACCGGCCTCGCGAAGTTCTTCAACTTTCTATTTTCCGCCAGCGACGTCCGCAACGGCAAGCCCGCGCCCGATCTATTCCTGCACGCAGCGTCGCGCATGGGGGTTCAAGCCGCCGATTGCATCGTGGTCGAGGATTCCCCCGCTGGCGTTTCTGCGGCCACGGCGGCGGGTATGGCCGCACTCGGCTTTGTTGGGGGCAGCCATGCGGGGGCGCAGCTTGGCGAGCAGCTGATATTGGCGGGAGCGCGGACGATCGTCGCCGACCTGCGGCATCTCAAGAGCGCCGTCGTCGCACTGCGCGGGTGGTAGAGAAGACCGGGATCGTCTATTGCTGCCGTGTCGTCGTCTTCCTCGCCGTCTTCGGCGGCTTCTTCTCGTTCTTGTCCCCGATCTCGTCGAAACCGACATAGACGACATAAGTATCGAGTTCCGACCTCGATGGCATCGGGAACGCTAAACCCTCCTCGATATCGACGAATTGGACATGGGTCTGGCCCGGCGGAACGGTCACCGCAATCCGCTTGAATTTGGTTGCGACGGTCTTGGGTTGCGGACCCTCGCGGACCACCGCATAGCGCAACGGAACCTCGACCTGCCCCGGACTGCCCATAGGTCCGAGAATGACGCGGCCCTGGACGCCAACTTTGATGATCAGAGTAGCACCCTGCACCACGCACTCGCGGGCGGTCTGGCCGAACGAAAGCTGGTAGCGCAGGTCGCCCGCGGTCGCATCGGCGGCCTTGGCCGCGATATTCATGGTTGATGCCCCGCTGCGAATATCCACCCCGGGGCACTCGACGTCCGGCGCCGATGGCGTCGGCGAGTGCGGCTGCGTGACCCCCGGCGTGGCACCGGAGAAAAAGCTCGTGAAGCGGCTCGTCAACGAGGGCGAACTGTCGGACGATCCCACGCTGGAGGCGAGCGAGCAGCCGGACAGCATGGCGGCACTCGCGATCAGCGCCCCCGCGCGCCACCAGCCGCACTCCCGCTCAGAGTTCCCCGGACGCATTGAAATCACTCGGCTTTTTTCCGACGACGCGCCACCTCCAAACGCTTATACCAACCAATTCGTGGCGACCCCAAGGCTGCCGGCGGCGACTAAAGGTCGTCCTTGAGGCGGGCGAAAAGCAAATGATCCTGCCAAACCCCATCGATACAAAGGTATTGGCGGGCAAAGCCCTCGCGCTTGAAACCTGTTTTCTCCAGAAGCCTGATCGAGGCAACATTGGCCGGGATACATGCAGCTTCGATCCGATGAAGCTTCAGCGTCCCGAACGCGAAGGGAACGATGGCATTGACCGCGGCCGTCATATGACCTTGGCGCGCGTAAGCTGCCCCCATCCAATAACCCAGACTGCCCGCCTGGGCACAGCCCCGACGAATATTCGCCAGCGTCAATCCGCCCAGCAAAACGTCATCATGCTCGCGGAAAATGAAGAAGGCATAGGCGAGATCGCCGCGCTGGTCTTCGGCGTAGCGCTTGATGCGACGGCGAAAAGAGGCGCGGGTAAGGTCATCGGCGGGCCAGGTCGGCTCCCACGGCGTGAGGAAATCGCGGCTCGCTTCCCGCAAAGCCGCCCATTCCGCGCAATCGGACATTTGCGGCGCCCGCAGCACGATGCCGTTGCCGGTAACCGCAGGCATCGGATCGGACAAGCTGACGGTGCGGAAGAATGCCATGATGATCAGCCGTCAGATGGCAGGCAAACAGACCACAGCGAACGGACCTCTCTTGCTGTCCTCCGCCGCCCGTCATCCGATTCACGCGGCCCGGCGGGCAAGACTGTCGGCGATCGTGGCAGCAGTTTCAAGTCCGGCCCCGGGACCAAGCGCGGCAACGGCTGGCCGTCCCCGCGCAATCAGCGCGCGGCCGGCAGCGCGGGCGCTCTCGACCGTTACGGCTTCAATTTTCTCAACCAGCTCGTCGAGCGGGACCGGGCGACCCCAATTGAACAGCTGACGCGCGAGCTGCTCGGCACGCGCGGACGAATTCTCGAGCGCCATCAGCAACCCGGCTTTCATCTGAGCTTTCACGCGCGCAACCTCCGCCTCGTTGATGGTTTCCGCCGCGGCATTGATCTCGCCCACCACGACGCGCATCAACTCAGCGACATCGGCGGCATCGGTCCCAGCATAGAGGCCGAACATTCCGATGTCGGAATAAGGCGCGTGGAACGCATAAATAGCGTAGCAGAGGCCACGCTGCTCGCGCACCTCCTGGAACAGGCGTGAGGACATGCCGCCGCCGAGCACATTCGTGAACACTTGCAGGCTATAGAGGTTCGGGTCGCGATGCGGCAATCCGTGCATGCCGAGCGCGATGTGAGCCTGTTCGAGATCGCGGGTCTCGATGCGTGAGCCTCCGACGAAACGTGCCGGGTCAGACGTCGGCGGCCGAGGGCCGGCGAAGCTCTCGAATCGCCGCTCGACTTCCGCCACCACGGCTTGGTGGTCAACCGCGCCCGCAGCCGCGATCACCATGTCGGAGCTCCGATAGTTGCGGCTGAGATAGGCGGCGAGCCGTGCGCGATCGAACGAGCGTACGGTCGCCGGCGTGCCGAGGATAGACCGTCCAATCGGCTGGTCAGCGAAGGCGGTTTCCTGCAGCTTGTCCCAGATGAGATCATCCGGAGCATCCTCGGCGGCCCCAATCTCCTGCACGATTACATTCTGTTCGCGCCGCAGCTCCTCGGAGTCGAATGATGGATCGGCGAGGATGTCGGATAGCACGTCGAGTGCGAGCGGCACGTTGGCCCGCAGAACGCGCGCGTAATAGGCGGTTGTCTCGATCGAGGTTGCGGCGTTGAGGTCGCCGCCCACCGCCTCGATCTCCTCCGCGATTTGACGGGCGGTACGGCGCGAAGTCCCCTTGAATGCCATGTGCTCGAGCAGGTGCGAGATGCCGTGCTCATCCGGTCGTTCGTCGCGACTGCCGGAGCCGACCCAGATGCCAAGCGATGCTGTCTCCAGATGCGGCATCGCGTCAGTCACGACGAGAAGGCCGGTGGGAAGACGCGTGACCTCGACGCTCATGCAGCGGCTCCTTCATGTGCGGCGCGACTGACAGAAAGAATATGGCGCTCGACCACCATCTGCTCGACCGGCAACGTGGTGAAGCGTTCCGGGCGCCGATCGAGGTCGGCGAGCCATTCAGGAAGCGGGGGCCGGACACCGCAGGCCGCCTCCATCGCATCGGGGAATTTGGCTGGGTGGGCCGTAGCGAGCACCACCATCGGAATCGACGGGTCGCGGGTTTCCTTTTCCGCGACCGCAACGCCCACCGCGGTGTGGGGGTCGATCAAATGTCCGGTCTCCCGCAGCATGGTGCGAATCGTCGCCGCGGTCTCGTTCTCGTCCGCCCTGTCGGCGGAAAACACGGCGCGCAGCGCCGAAAGCGCCTGCGCCGAGAGCGCAAACCGGCGCGACTGAGCGAGCGAGGCCATGAGCGCGCGTACCGCCCGGCCATCGTTGCCATGGATGTCGAATAGCAGGCGCTCGAAATTCGAGGCTACCTGGATATCCATCGACGGCGATGACGTGGGCACCACCTCGCGCAACTCATACATGCCAGTGGCGATCGTGCGCGTGAGGATGTCGTTGACGTTGGTCGCAACCACCAGGCGGTCGACGGGAAGGCCCATGCAGAGCGCGACATAGCCCGCATAGACATCACCGAAATTGCCGGTCGGCACTGTGAAGGCAACCTTTCTGACCGGTGAGCCGAGTGCGACCGCCGCGGTGAAATAGTACACCACCTGTGCGACGATACGCGCCCAGTTGATTGAGTTCACGCCGGAGAGCCGCGCCTGGTCGCGAAAGGCGTGGTGGTTGAACATGCCTTTCACGATCGCCTGGCAATCATCGAACGTCCCCTCGATCGCCAATGCGTGGACATTATCGTCCTCGACCGTCGTCATCATCCGCCGCTGCACATCGGAAATGCGGCCCTGCGGAAAAAGCACGAACAGGTCCGCGCGCATGCGACCGCGAAAGGCCTCGATCGCGGCCCCTCCGGTGTCTCCGGAAGTTGCGACCACGATGGTCGTGCGCTCTCCGCGCGTCGCTAGCACCTCATCGACGAGCCGGCCAAGGAGCTGCATCGCCAGATCCTTGAACGCGAGCGTGGGCCCATGAAACAATTCGAGTAAGAAATCACTCGCCCCGAACTGCATCAACGGAGCGACCACCGGATGGCGGAATCTGCCGTAAGCCTCGCGCGTCATGCGGGCGAGGTCGCACTCCGGGATAGCGCCGCCGACGAAGGGGCGGATCACTTCCACCGCTACTTCCGCGTACGGCCGGCCGGCAAAGCCGGCGATCGTGTCCGCATCGAGCCGCGGCCAGGCTACCGGCACGTAGAGACCGCCGTCGCGGGCAAGTCCTGCCAGCGTCGCCTCGACGAAACCGAGCGCCGGGGCCTCGCCCCTGGTGGAAATGTAGCGCACGAGCCGGGGGCTCCCGATTGAGGCTAAGTCGCCGTCACGCTGGGCTTTATCGGCCCACCGGACACACCACGTAACCTTTTGAATTTACTCCTGTTCCCAGCGGAGCTAGCTGCTGAGACGCAACGTCCTGAAACATAGTGGGAAGGCGTGTCTTCCACAAGGAAGACGCCGGCACGCGGCTCAAGCTGAACGCGCGGCTCGACGGCTGAACCAGAGCCCGAACATCACAACTACAACCAATGCGAGCCCGTACCAGGTGATCGCATATTGCAGATGCTCGTTGCGCAGGTTGACTTTGAGCGCCCCAGCGCGCGGCAGCCCGCCGGGGGGTTGCGGGCTTTCCAATTCGATGAAAAACGGCGCAACCTCGCCCCAGCTCTTGGCAGCAGCAATCGTAATTGGGTCGCGCACGAACCAAAGATTGCGACCGGGATCATCCTGCGGCGAAAAGACGCCTCGGGATTCCGGCCACCGCATCACGCCGACCAAGTCGGCGTCGCCGGTGGTCGCCCCGGCGGCCCGCGTCGCCGGATCTTGTCGTCCCTCCGGCACGAAGCCTCGATTGACGACGACGACCCCGCCGGACGCGACCTGAGCTGGCGCGAATACCCAATAGCCGGGTCCGGACACATCGCTGCGCAAGGCCGAGCCGCTGGTGTAGACGAGCGCTTCCGCACCCGGCACGAACGCTGCAGAGAATTTGACGCGACGGAACTCATCGCTTGCCGGAGCAAGACTCGCCCAGCGCTCACGCGCCGGCAGATCGCCCGGGGGTGCGGAAAGGCGCCGTTCGAGGCTCTCGATGAGTGCTTCCTTCCAGGCCTTGCGTTGAAGTTGCCAGCTGCCAAGCCCGATGAACGTTGCGACCGCCACCAGCGCGACCACCGCTGGCACTGCAAGGCCCGATCGCAACGGCCATGCCAGCGCGATGGTCACGGTGCTTCACCGCCGGTGAAGCGGCCCTCCGCGGCCTTGTGGTGATATTGGAGCGCGATCAGAAGCCCCTTGACCGGACGTAACGGCAATAGCGTCGTGATCAGGATGAGCGGCCCCCACAGCAGCGCGTGCACCCAGTATGGCGGCGCATAAATGATTTCCACCGCTAAGGCCGAGCCAGCGACGATGAACCCGGAGAGGAACATGACGAAAAACGCCGGCCCATCAGCCGAGTCAGCAAAGGAAAAATCGAGACCGCAATGCTCGCAGCGCGGGCGTAGGGCAAGAAACCCTTGAAACAGGCGGCCCTCGCCGCAACGCGGACAGCGCCCCAGAAGTCCGGTCGCGATGGGTGATGGTGGTGTAGCAGGTTGATTGGTCACACATTAACTCGTCTGGAACGCATTAGCTGCGAAATGGCGTTCCGCTTCTAGATTCTCAAGTCCCCAAATCAAATCGATCCTGCCTGTTCGCTCACGACAACGGCTGGAGGTCGCCCAGCATGGTCGGAATGAACTCCGCGACTGTCGGATGGATGTGCATCGCCCGCTGCAGGACCGTGAACGGCGCCTTGGCATACATGACATCGAGAATGCAGTGAATGACCTCGTCCCCCGAAAGCCCCAGCAGCGACGCCCCGAGGATCTGTTTCGTTTCCTTGTCGACCAGGATCTTCATGAAACCCTTTGTTTCGCCTTTCTCGTACGCTCGGCTGACGTCCTCCATCGGCATGGTCGCGATCAGCGCCGGCCGTCCCGATTTGCGGACCTCGGCCTCGGTCATGCCTGCGCGTCCGAGCGGGGGATCGGTGTAGAGCGCGTAGGCAGTAATTCGATCGCTGACGCGCCGCCGATCGTTGTCGAGAAGGTTCGCTGCCACGATTTCGAAATCGTTGTAGGAGGTGTGGGTGAAGGCGCCTCGCCCGTTGCAATCCCCCAAGGCCCAGATGCCGGGTACGTTGGTGCGCAGCTGATCGTCAACCTGGATATAGCCGCGGGGGTCGGTGGCGACGCCTGCTTTATCGAGGCCGAGATCGTCCGTGTTCGGCCGCCGGCCGATCGCAAGCAATAGATGGGAACCGACGACCTGCGAGCTAGTTCCAGCTTTCTCCACCGTCACCGCGATGTCGTTGCCTTGTTTTGCCACAGCGACAACTTTGCTGTTGACGCGGATGTCGATATCTTCGTCCTTGAGAATTTCAGCAACCGCGCGCGAGACATCCTCGTCCTCGCGCGCGATCAGGTGCGGCGCGAGCTCGATCACGGTGACTTCGCTTCCGAAGCGGCGATAGGCCTGCGCCAATTCAAGGCCGACGTAGCTGCCTCCGAGCACGATCAGATGCGGGGGCAGAAAATCCACGTCCATCATCGAGCTGTTGGTCAGGTAAGGGACTTGGTCGAGCCCGCGTATCGGCGGCACCACTGCCCGCGCCCCCACATTGATGAAAACCTTATCGGCCTTGAGCACCTCATCGCCGACTTTCACCTCCTTCGGTCCAACGAACTGGGCGTGGCCTTCAAGGACCGTGCATCCTTTCAACCTCTTCAAGGATCGCTCGACCCCTTCGCGCGAGGGGCGCACAACGGCATCCTTGCGCGCCTTCACTGCCTTCATATCAACGCCGATCAGGCCGCCGATGGTCACGCCGTAGTCGCTGGCGCGGCGCGCCAGATACGCCGCATAGGCGCTCGCAACCAGCGTCTTGGTCGGGGTACAGCCGGTATTGACGCAGGTACCGCCGAAAGACTTGCGCTCGATGATGGCAACCTTCCAGCCCGCGCCCGCTAGCCTTCTTGCCAAGCTCGGACCGGCCTGCCCGGTGCCGATGATGATCGCGTCATAGTTTGCCATAACGGACCTCTCATTTCGCGGCTGTCGTCACGCCAAGCCGTACTTCCCAGCATAGGGCGCCACCAGCCTGCCGCGCGCACAAGAGCGTTCACAAGCCGGCGACGACGATATGACAGGCAATGCCTGTCACTTGATCAACAGCTTTTTCACGATACACGAAGCGGCGGTCTCTTGCGCTGCGACCCCGGCCCTCTTTCAAGACTGATCAAATGCCGGTGGCCCAGCCGAGTCGACTCGAACCAACCTTGTCAGCATTCCGCCGATTGCGAAAGCAAAGCTTGGAAAAGCGTACTCAAGGCATTAAGCGTGGATCGCGAATCCGCCTAAACGTTCCGCGCCGTCGCGCCCGCGTGCGCAAAACTGCTCCCCGTCTGCCGACCGCGCGCTAGTGACCGGTGGCATGCGCCACGCTCGCTCCGCCCGCACCCCACACATAAATGCAGGAAAACAGGAAGATCCAGACGACGTCGACGAAATGCCAGTACCAGGCGGCAAACTCGAAGCCAAGATGCTGCGTCGGCGTGAAATGTCCGAGATAGGCACGCAGCAGGCACACGATCAGGAACGTCGAGCCGATGATGACATGCGCGCCATGAAAGCCGGTCGCCATGAAGAAAGTGGCGCCGTAGATGTTGCCGCTGAAATTGAACCCGGCATGGCTGTATTCGTAGGCCTGCACGCAGGTGAATGCCAGTCCGAGCACGATCGTCAGGATCAAGCCCCACTTGAGCCCCTGCCGGTCGTTCTCGAGAAGCGCATGGTGCGCCCAGGTCACGGTCGTGCCTGAGGTGAGCAGGATCAGGGTGTTGAGCAGCGGCAAGTGCCACGGGTCGAAGGTCTCGATTCCCTTCGGCGGCCACACGCCGCCAAACAGCTGTTCACGCGTAAGCTGGTGCATGTCGGCCGGGAACAGCGCGCTGTTGAAATACGCCCAGAACCAGGCCACGAAGAACATCACCTCGGAAGCGATGAACAGAATCATCCCGTAGCGATGGGAGATCTGCACGATCCGCGTATGATAACCCTCGTACGTCGCCTCATGGGCAACGTCGGTCCACCAGCCGATCATGGTATAGGCGATGCCGATCACACCAACGCCGAAAATGTATGGCGCGGCCGCGAACATGTGGTGCATCCACGTAATGCCCCCGACTGCCGCAATGAAGACGGAGACTGCCCCGATCGCGGGCCAAGGGCTCGGTGCCACCAGATGGTAGTCGTGATGCGGCTTGGCGTGAGCTTCGGCCATCTTAGACTTCTCCATGTCTCTGTGAGGCAGCGCTGTCCACGACACTCGTTCCTGTTGAGTCAGCTTCGCCCGGGCGCCGGCGCTGCGCCGCTGCCTGCTTGCGGCGTCTCAGTCTGCCGCGCCGGATACATGGTGTACGACAAGGTAATGGTGTCGAGACCGTCCTGCTCGGAATCTTTCACCAGCTCGGGGGCCACGAAGAAGACGACAGTCATGTCGCGCTTTTCACCGGCCTTGAGCCGCTGATCGGTGAAACAGAAACAATTGATCTTGGAGAAATACGCGCCCGCGGTGGACGGTGAAACATTGTAGGAGGCAACGCCCACGGTCTCGCGCGCCGATTCATTGACGACCCGGTAGCCGACGGTCACGACCTCACCGACTTTGACCTCAATCGAATTTTGCTCCGGCTCGAAACGCCAAGGGAGCCCACCGGCGACATTGGCATCGAAGCGCACCTTGAGCTTGCGGTCGAGGACGTGGGAAGGCGCAGCGGTCGCGACCTGGGTGGTGCCGCCGAAGCCGGTCGTGCGGCAGAACCAGTCGTAGAGCGGCACGGCCGCATAGGCTGCACCCACCATCGCTGCAACGAACACTCCGCACGCGGCCGCGACCATGACATCGCGGCGTCGTTGCGAGGGGATGTTCCGAACGTTCATCGCGATTACAGCGGACGATTCAATACCGCCGGCCCCTTCACCAAGGTGACCACGTAAAACAGGACGGCGAGCGCGCCGAGCGCGAGCGCAATGGCGATCGACCGCGCACGCCGGCTGCGCTTCTGCTCATCGGTGAGAACGATTCTCTTCGGCCTTTCTTCCATGTCAGCAAGCCTCACATCGCGCGGCCTATCACGCTACCCTCGACCAGCAACACCGCGAAGAGGACGAATAGATACAGGATTGAGAAAGCGAAGAGATCGTACGCCGCACGCTCGGCGCGCTCGCCTTCACGCTCGCAACGCACGCGCCAGGCGAAGGTGACCATCAGCGCGCCGCCGAGGAGCGCCGTCACCCCATAAGTTGTGTGGGCATAGCCGAAAAGCCACGGGGCCACTCCGATCGGCACGAGCGCGATGGAATAGAGCAGAATCTGGCGCCGCGTTTCCTCGGGCCCGGCAACGACCGGGAGCATCGGAACGCGAGCGCGGGCGTAGTCGTCGGCCCGAACGAGCGACAACGCCCAGAAATGTGGCGGCGTCCAGCAGAATATGATGAGAAAGAGAAGACACGGCTCGAGGGAGATGCTGCCGGTCGCTGCCACCCAGCCGATGATGGGCGGAAAGGCCCCTGCGGCGCCGCCGATAACGATGTTCTGCGGCGTCGACCGCTTGAGCCATGCCGTATAGACCGCGACGTAAAAGAAGATTGTGAAGGCGAGCAGCGTCGCCGCGAGCCAGCTCACGAGCAGGCCGAGCACCCCCACCGCGAAGGCGGCGAGCACGATGCCGAACGCAAGCGCCTCGCCGGGCGCGATGCGGCCCTGCGGAATGGGACGAGCCGAGGTGCGCCTCATCAGCGCGTCGATATCTGCGTCGTACCACATGTTGAGCACGCCCGCGGCACCGGCGCCGACCGCTATGCACAGAAGCGCGGTGAAGCCGATGACTGGATGGAGATGCCCAGGCGCAATCATGACGCCGACCAGCGCGGTAAAGACGACGAGCGACATGACTCGCGGCTTCATCAACGCCACATAGTCGCCGACGCTCGCAATGCTCGGCCCCCGGTCGACCGAAGACGCCCTATTTCCCGCGAGCTCCGCACCTTCGCCGACTAGTGACATCTATTCTGCGCCCAGCTGTTGAGGACCGACCCATGGGCGGAACGACCGCCCTTGGGATGCCGCCGCCATCACTTAATCAACGGCAGCTCATTGTACTGATGGAACGGTGGCGGCGATGGCAGCGTCCATTCGAGCGTGGTCGCGCCCGCGCCCCAGGGATTGTCCCCCGCCCTTTCCTTGCGCATGAAGGCGTGGGCCACGCCGAAGAAGAATACCAGCGCGCCCAACCCTGAAAGGTAGGAACCGAGCGACGAGACCAGGTTCCAGCCCGCGAAAGCATCGGGATAGTCGGCGATACGCCGCGGCATGCCGGCAAGCCCAAGGAAATGCTGCGGGAAGAAGACGATATTGACTCCAATGAAAGTAAGCCAGAAATGCAACTTGCCGATCGTTTCCGAGTACATGTAGCCGGACATTTTCGGGAACCAGTAGTACCAACCGGCGAAGATGGTGAAAACCGCGCCGAGCGAGAGCACGTAGTGGAAATGCGCCACCACGTAATACGTATCTTGCAGGGAACGGTCGATGCCGGCATTGGCGAGCACCACGCCGGTCACGCCGCCGACGGTGAACAGAAAGATGAAGCCGATCGCCCACAGCAACGGCGTCTTGAACTCGAGCGAGCCGCCCCACATCGTGGCGACCCAAGAGAAGATCTTTACGCCGGTCGGCACCGCAATCACCATCGTGGCGACCACGAAATAGGCTTGCGCGGCGGTCGACATGCCGACGGTGTACATATGGTGCGCCCACACCACGAACCCGATGCCACCGATCGCCACCATCGCATAGGCCATGCCGAGATAGCCGAACACCGGTTTTTTCGCGAACGTCGCCACGATCTGACTAATCATGCCGAAGCCTGGCACGATCAGGATGTAAACCTCGGGATGGCCGAAGAACCAGAACAGATGCTGGAACAGGAGCGGGTCGCCGCCACCGCCTGGGGTGAAGAAAGTGGTGCCGAAATTGCGATCGGTGAGCAGCATGGTGATGCCGCCGGCGAGCACCGGCATCGCGAGCAGAATGAGAAACACCGTCACCAGCTGCGACCATACGAACAACGGCATTTTGTGCATCGTCATGCCGGGAGCGCGCATGTTGAAGATCGTCGTGATGAAATTGATCGCGCCGAGGATCGACGATGCGCCGGCAAGGTGCAGCGACAGGATGGCGAAATCGACAGCCGGCCCCGGATGGCCCGTGGTGGAGAGTGGTGCATAGATCGTCCATCCCGCGGCCACGCCGGGAGCGCCGGGCTCACCCTCCACGAACAGCGAGATGACCAGCAGCGTGAAGGACGCCGGCAGCAGCCAGAACGAGATGTTGTTCATGCGCGGAAACGCCATGTCCGGCGCCCCGATCATCAGCGGTATCATCCAATTGCCAAAGCCGCCGATCATCGCCGGCATGACCATGAAAAAGATCATGATCAGGCCGTGCGCGGTCGTGAACACGTTGAACATGTGGGCGTCGTGGAAGAACTGCAGCCCCGGATGCATCAGCTCGAGCCGCATGCCGATCGACAGCACGCCGCCGACCAATCCGCCGAACAATGCGAACACGAGATACATCGTGCCGATGTCTTTGTGGTTGGTCGAATAGAGGTAACGCCGCCAACCATGCGGGTGATCGGGGAGGTCCTCGCTGTGAGCTTTCGTCACCGTAGCCATGACTCAAGTCCTTCGAGTTGTCGCCCGCGGACGATCCGCGCCTGCGCGCGGCATCATCGGCGCGTCGATTGCGCTGCCGCGACCGTGGTCGCCGGCGGTGTTTCATCCCGAGCGTATTTCTTCTTTGCCTCTTCGACCCAGGCGGAGAATGCCTGCTCGCTCACGGCACGGACTGCGATCGGCATAAAGGCGTGATCTTTGCCGCACAGTTCCGAGCACTGACCGTAGTAGACGCCCTCCCGCGTCGCCGTGAACCAAGTCTCGTTGATGCGTCCAGGAACGGCGTCGATCTTGATGCCGAACGACGGCACTGCGAACGAATGGATGACATCGGAGCCGGTGGTGATCACGCGCACAGTCTTGTTCACCGGCACCACCATTTCGTTGTCGACCGCGAGCAGTCGCGGCTGACCCTCCTTGCGTTCACCTTCTTTGAGCATCAACGAATCGAATTCGAACTGGCCGTTGTCGGGATAGCTGTAGCTCCAGTACCACTGCTTGCCGGTCGCCTTCACCGTAAGGTCGGCGGGCGGGACATTGAGTTGGAAGAACAGAAGCTTGAATGAAGGAACCGCAATAAACATCAGGATCACGATCGGAATGAGCGTCCACGCGATCTCGATCAGCGTGTTGTGCGTGGTCCGCGACGGAATTGGGTTGGTGCGGGCATTGAAGCGCACCATGACGACGACCAGCAATACCAGCACAAAACCGGCGATACCGGTGATCATGTAGAGCAGGAAATCGTGGAACCAGATGATGTTGTCCATCACCGGGGACGCCGACTGCTGCAATCCTATCTGCCAGGGCGAAGGCTGCCCGAGGCCGGCCAGAGCCGCTTCGCAGCCCATCAGGTTGGCGATCAGCATGATCGCCACCAGGGTCAATCGCTTGAGCACCAACATCGTCGGCATTGCTCCTTCGGATGAGGCTCCAAGGCGCGCTCCGCCGCTCGGAGTCGCTGCCCGCGTCGAGCGCGATACTCCTCGGTGGGCTCCTCGGCGCGCGTAGCGGGACCTCAGGGGAATCCTGGCCTCTCAAACCACAATTCCGGCCCTATCGCAATGCACACCTTCATATCCCCCATGCGGCCAACGGTCGGCCGATCGCCCCCCGGCAAGCGGCCGCCGTTCGACCCTTTCTCGGCCACAATGCGGTTTTATTAATCCTTGACACGTAGCCCCGACCATGGACGGAGGGGGTCGATTCGGCTAGGTCGGGATTAAGCGGGGCACATGCAGGATTCGAGGCGGAGATTATGGGTTCCTTCAGCCCGAGAATGCTTTTTCGCACACTGAGATCATTGCTGGCGGCAACCGCGATAGTGCTGGCAGTCTCGGCTGGCACAGCCGAACGCGCCAGCGCGCAAGGCGCGGTCAAGTCGGTTCACAACGACTGGCAAGTCCGCTGCGACACGCCCCCCGGCGCCCAGGGCGAGCAGTGCGCGCTGATCCAGAGCGTCACCGCGGAGGATCGCGCTAATGTCGGCCTCACCGTGATCGTACTCAAGACCGCCGATCAGAAGAGCCGCCTCATGCGCGTGGTCGCGCCCGTCGGCGTGTTGCTTCCCTCCGGCCTCGGGCTGAAGATCGATCAGGCCGACGTCGGCCGGGCCGGCTTCGTCCGTTGCCTGCCCAACGGGTGCGTCGCCGAGGTCGTCATGGACGACAATTTGATCAAGCAACTACGCAGCGGCCAGACTGCGACATTCATCATCTTCCAGACGCCCGAAGAAGGCATCGGTTTCCCGATGAGCCTCAAGGGGTTCGGCGAGGGCTACGACAAGCTGCCGTAAGACCCCGGCCGGGCGTCCTTCCGCCAAGCTCGATTTAGCGGCGTAGCAACCTCGCAACTGCCGGCGAGGACGACTATCTTTGGCTGAACCGGACGAATGCGGATCCCATCATGGGCTCATCTACCACTTCCCTTCTCGATCGCGCCGGCCTCGACCGTAAGGCCGCGCGCCGACGGCTCGCCCGCGGTCTGGAGGGCGCGGACGACGGTGAGCTTTATTTCGAATATGCCCAGTCCGAGATGCTCGTTTTCGACAATGGGCGGCTCAAGCAAGCAACATACAACACCGACCAGGGCTTCGGACTTCGCGCCGTCAAAGAGGAAGCCGTGGGCTATGCCCATTCCTCCGATGTCTCGGAGGCAGCGTTGGCGCGCGCGGCGGAGGCGGTGCGCGCGGTCAAGGGCGGCTATTGCGGTGCTTACGCCGAACCGCCGGGGCGGACCAACGTCCGTCTCTATGGCGACGACAACCCGCTCGGAGCGCCGGCTTTCGAAACCAAGGTGAAGCTCCTGGAGACCATCGACGCCTACGCCCGAGCGAGGGACCCCCGCGTGCGACAGGTTTCGATCTCATTTGGCGCGAGCTGGCAGGTGATCGAGATCCTGCGCGGCGACGGCGAAAGCTATCGCGATGTGCGCCCGCTGGTGCGTGTCAATATCTCCGTCGTCGTCGGCAAAGGTGATCGTCAGGAAGCAGGCAGCCACGGCTATGGCGGACGCGAGGA
This sequence comes from Hyphomicrobiales bacterium, assembly GCA_019237215.1. Lineage (GTDB taxonomy): Bacteria > Pseudomonadota > Alphaproteobacteria > Rhizobiales > Xanthobacteraceae > VAZQ01. The sequence continues at coordinate 18,216 of JAFAHL010000634.1, forward strand.
TTTTTCCCATTTCCTCACAACGCAAGCCTGGCAGGCCGCGGCTGATGATGCGGTGCGCCAGGCGTTGGTCAACCTCGAAGCGGTGCCGGCGCCAGCCGGCGAGATGGACGTGGTGCTCGCTCCTGGCTGGCCCGGCATCATGCTGCACGAGGCGGTGGGGCACGGGCTCGAAGGCGACTTCAATCGCAAGAGAACTTCTGCATTCGCCGATCTGATGGGACAGCGCGTCGCGTCGAAGGGCGTCACCGTCGTCGACGACGGCACCATCGCGCAGCGACGGGGCTCGCTCTCGATCGACGACGAGGGCACTCCGACCAGTCGCACGGTGCTGATCGAGGATGGCGTCCTCGTCGGCTACATGCAGGACCGTCACAACGCACGTCTGATGGGCATGAAACCCACGGGCAATGGTCGCCGGCAAAGCTATGCCCATGCGCCCATGCCACGCATGACCAACACTTACATGCTCGCCGGCGAGCATGCAGCGGGTGAAATCATCGCCTCGGTCAAGGACGGCATCTATGCCGTCAATTTCGGCGGCGGCCAGGTCGATATCACATCGGGCAAGTACGTGTTTCAGGTTACCGAGGCCTACAAGATCGATGGCGGCAAGCTTGGCCGGCCTCTGAAGGGCGCCATGCTGATCGGGAACGGTCCGACCGACCTCAACCGTATCGGCATGATCGGAAACGACTTCGAACTCGATCCCGGCATTGGTACTTGCGGCAAGAATGGCCAGGGGGTGCCCGTCGGTGTGGGGCAACCTACCCTGCGCATGGACCGCATCACGGTGGGCGGAACCGGATAGGCGAACGCTCGCAGAATTTATCTCTGCTGCCGCTTGCACGCTGACCGCCTGCCCGTCGCGGCCTAAGCGTCATTGTGCCGAGTTCGAGCGGCAAATGCTCTGGCGCGGTCATCAACTTTTTGAAAATCGGCTATCTCACGACCCCGGAAACACAGCATGGTTTATGTAACGGTCGGGTAATGCGATTCTTGAGATAACAGACCGCCGAAGGTCCGACATAGCCGGGCCGCACATAGGTCCAGGCGCGACAGTCTTCCTCGGCCTCACAGGCCGCCCCACAGCTTTTGCCACTCGAGTCGGCCGGTAGTTCAAACTGCCGGTAGTCGCCGCCATTCCGGTCCACGCCGAACTCATTCGGCCCGCCCTTCGGCTCGATGACGCCCGTTCCGCGCACCCCGGACACGCAGCAGGGCGCTGCGATCGGCGGCACGACTCTTGATTTAAGCCAGCAAACCGCGTTGGCGCTTTCGGTCAGGGGATAGGAGAAGGCCCAGGCGCGACAGCGCGGATCCCGCTCACAGCGAGCGGCGCATTGGGCCGGATCGCCCGATCGCATGGGAAAGTTGGCGTAGTCCCCGCCCGCCCGGTCGAAGCCGACCTGAGCCTGAGCAGTTGCCCCGAACACGGCGAGCGCGATCAGCAGGCCACAACCCAGCTCACGCCAATCCCGCCTCATACCCGCCCTCGCGCGCCGCTAGGCCGTCCGATCCATGTTAGAGAAGCATGTGGGCGCAGGCGAGTGCCGTGTGTGCAACCGGCATGCTCTGCCCGAAAACAATGCCGAGGCTCGGTCCCGGCTCCACCGCGGGATTCCATCATGCAATACGGCGAATTTGGCTTTCTGAATTTTGGCCTCGTGCTGCTGACCGCCGCCGTCCTCAGCGTACCGATCGCGCGCCGGCTTGGGCTATCCGCGATCGTCGCCTATCTCGTTGCCGGCATCATCATCGGCCCGTATGGGCTTGCGGCGTTTGGCACGCCAGAGAGCATCATTCCGGTTTCCGAGCTGGGCGTCGTGATGTTGCTATTCCTGATCGGGCTCGAACTCGAACTCGGCCGGCTCTTGGCCATGCGGCGCGCCATATTCGGCCTCGGTGTCGCCCAATTGGCGCTCACCGCGCTCGCCATCGGCGCGCTCGGCTATGTGGCAGGGCTAGTCGACTGGCGTGGAGCCATCATTGCCGGACTCGCGTTGGCGATGTCGGCGACCGCCATCGCACTGCAAATCCTGGAAGAACGCGGCCAACTCCAGCAAGAGTACGGCCAGCGCGCCTTTGCTATTCTGTTATTCCAGGACATGGCGGTCGTACCCCTGCTGGCGGTCCTGCCGTTGCTCGCGCCTGGAGGCGACAACGCCCATACCGGCCTGGCGGATGGGGCGCGCACAGTCGCTCTCATCGCCGGCGCGATTGCACTGATCGTGGTCGCGGGCCGCTATTTGCTCAATCCGTTCTTCCGACTGCTCGCCCAAACCGGCTCGCGCGAGGTGATGACGGCAGCGGCACTCCTCGTGGTGCTGGGCGCCGCGCTCATCATGCAGAAGGCGGGCATGTCGATGGCGCTCGGGGCCTTTCTCGCAGGTGTGCTGCTCGCCGAATCGAACTACCGACACGAGCTCGCAGCCGACATCGAGCCATTCCGCGGTCTCCTGCTGGCCCTGTTTTTCATGGGCATCGGCATGAGCATCGACATGACCATCGTGCGCGCCAATCTTTGGCTGATCTTCCTTGCAGCGATCACTATCACCTTACTCAAGGCGGCGATCGTTTGGCTGTTGTTCCGCGCGACTTGCGTGCATCGCGGCGATGCGCTCCGCGCCGGATCGGTTCTCACCGGCGCCGGCGAATTCGCGTTCGTGCTCATTCCACTCGGCAGCACGCTCGGCGTGCTCGATGCGCGCCAAGCCAGCATCCTGACCGCCATTGCCGCCATCACCATGCTGCTCGGTCCACCGGTGGCCACGCTCACCGATCGGCTGCTGCGCCGGCTTGCGGAGGCAGAACTTCGTGAGCCCGAGGACTTCTCCGATGCGAGTGGTTCGGTGCTGGTTATCGGTTTTGGTCGGTTCGGGCAGATCGTGTCCCAATGCCTGCTTGCCGAAGGCATCGATGTGACGACCATCGACAACGATCCAGAAATGATGGAGAGCGCGGCAGGTTTTGGCTTCAAGGTCTATTACGGCGATGGCACCCGCCTCGACGTCTTACGCGCGGCAGGCGCTCGCGAGGCAAGGGTGATCGCGGTGTGCATCGATGACCGCGAGGCCGCGAGCCATATCGTCGATCTCGTTCAGTCCGAGTTTTCCGGCGCCAAGCTTTACGTGCGCTCCTTCGATCGTCGGCACACCCTGCAACTTCTCGCTAAGGGGGTCGATTTCGAGCTGCGCGAAACCTACGAATCGGCGCTCGTGTTCGGACGTAAGACGCTGGAAGCGCTGGGGCTCGACTCTGAGCGGGCGGCCGCAGTCGAAGAATTCGTCCGCCGCCGCGATTTCGATCGCCTCGTGCTGCAGCAGGCCGAGGGGATATCGGCTGGCACCGACTTGTTGCGCACGCGCATGATACACGTGCCCTTCAGCAAACCGACGCGCGAGGTCAGGCCGCTCAATCCGGAGGCCGAAGAGATCATAACCCACCCGCCGGCCGCAGAATGACACCAGCGATTGCAGTTGGAAGGTCAAAACGGTGAAGCGCCGAAG
>JAFAHL010000083.1 GCA_019237215.1 Hyphomicrobiales bacterium
CCGGCGGGGTCGCCTGGCCGGATCCGCCCGCGACGCGCTGATTGCACCCGTCGCTGCCGCCGGGCATAGAGCGGCGTCCACAACGCGCTGCCCTTGGCCATGAGTTTCACGGTCGCCATCGTCGGACGGCCGAACGTCGGCAAGTCGACGCTGTTCAATCGCCTGGTCGGCAAGCGTCTCGCATTGGTCGACGACGCTCCTGGGGTCACCCGCGATCGGCGCGAAGGCCGCGCGCAGCTCGGCGATCTCGCCTTCACCGCCATCGACACGGCGGGCCTCGAAGAGGCTGCGCCCGAAAGTCTGATGAGCCGCATGCAAGAGCAAACCGAGGCCGCGATCTCGGCCGCCGATGCGGTGCTGTTCCTGATCGACGCGCGCGCGGGGGCGACGCCGGCCGACCGCGCATTCGCCGATCTGGTGCGCAAATCGGGCAAGCCTTCGATTCTCGTCGCCAACAAGAGCGAGGGCAGCGCCGGCGAGGCCGGCGTGCTGGAGGCCTACGAGCTTGGCCTCGGCGAGCCGATCGCAATCTCGGCCGAACACGGTGAGGGTCTCGCCGATCTCTATGCGGGGCTGCGCGCAGCGCTGCCCGAGGCCACCGAGGTCGAGCCGCGCGACGGCGGTGTCGAACAGAAGGGCGCTGAGCGCAAACCGATCCGCCTCGCCGTGGTCGGCCGCCCCAATTGCGGGAAATCGACGCTGGTCAATCGGCTGCTCGGCGAGGAGCGGTTGCTGACGGGGCCCGAGGCCGGCATCACCCGCGACGCCATCGCGGTCGATTTGATCTGGCACGATCAGCCCTTCCGCGTACACGACACCGCCGGGCTACGGCGCCGTGCCCGAATCGAGGAGAAGCTCGAGAAGCTGTCGGTTGCCGATGCGCTCAATGCGGTGCGTTTCGCCGAAGTCGTCGTCCTGCTGATGGACGCGCAAGCGCCGTTCGAGGAACAGGACCTTCGCATCGCCGATCTCATCGAGCGCGAGGGGCGCGCGCTGGTCATCGGCGTGAACAAGTGGGACCGCATCGAACCGCGTCCCGGCACCATCAAGAAACTCCGCGAAGAAACCGATCATCGGTTGCCTCAGGTCAAAGGCGTGCCCGTCGTCGCCGTCTCGGGCCTCACCGGCGCGGGGCTCGACCGGCTGATGCAAGCCGTCGTCGACGCGCATGCGGTATGGAATCGGCGTGTAGGAACGAGTGCGCTCAACCGCTGGGTCGCCGAGGTGATTGCTTCCCATCCGCCACCGGCGGTTTCGGGACGACGCATCCGGCTCGACTACATCACCCAGCCCAAGAGCCGGCCGCCGAGCTTCGTGCTCTTCACCAGTCGCGCCGACGCGCTGCCGGACGCCTACCGACGCTATCTCGTCAACAGTCTGCGCGAAACCTTCGATCTGCCCGGCACGCCGATCCGGCTCGCGTTGCGAGAGAAGAAAAATCCCTACGCGAGACGCGCAAAGCGATGACCCCGCGTTATTGGGCCGCTCGCCGGTCTCGCGGTCTCAGGATGGCGGCTGGAAGTTGAGAAACTTGCCTTTCGGATAGGCGTAGAGCTTGCCGCTCTCGCGCATGCTGGGCAGGCACATCTCGACGATCGTCTGCGCGACATGGTCCGCAGGTTCGAGCGTGCTGGGGTCTTCACCGGGCATTGCCTGCGCGCGCATTCGGGTGCGCACCGGTCCCGGCGTGAACACGTTGACCCGCACATTGGTGGTCGCAGTTTCCGCCGCGTAGGTGCGCGCCAGCGCTTCGAGCGCGGCTTTGGAGACCGCGTAGGGCCCCCAATAGGCCAGTGTCAGCGCGGCCACGCCCGATGAGACGAACACCACCCGTCCCGCCTCGGAGCGTTTCAATAGCCCGTCCAAGGCGCGGATGAGACGCCAGTTGGCAGTGACGTTGACCGCCAACACCTCGTCCCAGGCTTGTGCCTCGACATGGCCGAGCGGGGACAGCGGCCCAAGAATGCCGGCATTGCCGATCATCACGTCGAGTCGCCCGAAACGCTCGTGCAGGGCAGCGCCGAGCCGATCGATGCCCTGGTAATCCTTGAGGTCGAGCGGCACGAGCGTGGCAGAACCACCCAAGGCCTTGATCGCGTCATCGAGCTCTTCGAGCCCGCCGACCGTGCGCGCGAGCGCGACAATGTGGGCGCCGGCGCTGGCCAGCGCGAGCGCGGTGGCGTAGCCGATGCGGCGCGAGGCGCCGGTGACGAGCGCGATACGGTCGGCGAGGGGAAGGGGCATCGATGCTTTGCGAATCTCAAATGGTGGTGATTTTGAGTGCAGCGCAGACAAGTTTACGCAGTCTGCGCAGGCTTGACGCAGCGCAACGCGCTGCGGGCGCTCCCGGCATTTCGCGTCAGCTCGCCTCGGCGAGGAGCGACAATTGCCGCGGCGAAGCCTCCCGCCCGCTCTGGTCGGTCAGCGCGGTCGGATAGTCACCGGTGAAGCAGTGGTCGGTGAATTGGGGGCGCAGCGGATCGCGCTGCTCGTAGCCCATCGCGCGGTAGATGCCCTCGACCGACAGGAAGGCCAGCGAATCCGCCCCGATGAAACGGCGCATGCCTTCGAGGTCGTGAGTCGCCGCCAATAGCTTATCGCGCTCCGGCGTGTCGATGCCGTAATAGTCGGAATGGGTGATCGGCGGGGAGGCGATGCGGAAATGTACCTCCTTGGCGCCGGCATCGCGCATCATCTGCACGATCTTTACCGAGGTCGTACCGCGGACGATGGAGTCGTCGATGAGCACGATCCGCTTGCCGCTGACGACCGCGCGATTGGCGCTGTGTTTGAGGCGGACCCCGAGCTGGCGGATTTGCTGGCTCGGCTCGATGAAGGTGCGCCCGACATAGTGGTTGCGGATGATGCCGAGCTCATAGGGAATGCCGGACTCCTGGGCATAGCCGATGGCCGCCGGGACGCCGGAATCGGGGACCGGGATCACCACGTCGGCGGCGGTTGGCGCCTCCCGAGCAAGTTGCGCGCCCATGGTCTTGCGCACGTCGTAGACGTTGCGGCCGCCGACGACCGAGTCCGGGCGCGAGAAATAGATGTATTCGAAGATGCAGGGTCGCGCCGCCATGGGAGGAAACGGCTTGTGCGAGTGCATCCCTTCTTCATCGAACACCACGACCTCGCCATTCTCCACGTCGCGAACGTATTTCGCCCCGATGATGTCGAGCGCGCAGGTTTCAGAGGCGAGGATCGGATGGCCATCGAGCCTGCCGATCACCAGCGGGCGGATGCCGAGGGGATCGCGCGCTCCGACCAGCTTCTTGTTGGTAAGGCCGACGAAAGCGTAGGCGCCTTCGAGCTGCCGCAGCCCCTCGATGAACCGGTCGATGAAGCGGTTGCGCTTGGCATGCGCGACCAGATGCAGGATGACCTCGGTGTCGGACGTCGACTGCATGAGGGCGCCGTCGCGCACCAGCTGGCGGCGCAAGGTGAGCCCGTTGGTCAGATTGCCGTTATGGCCGATCGCGAAGCCGCCGCCATCGAGCTCCGCGAACAGCGGCTGCACGTTGCGCAGGATGGTCTCTCCGGTGGTCGAATAGCGCACGTGGCCCATCGCCGACACGCCGGGCAGGCGCTCGATCACCTCGCGGCCGGAGAAATTGTCGCCGACGAGGCCCAGCCGCCGCTCGGAATGGAAGCGCTTGCCGTCGAAGGAGACGATGCCGGCGGCTTCTTGCCCGCGGTGCTGGAGAGCGTGCAGTCCGAGCGCGGTGATCGCAGCCGCATCCGGGTGGCCAAATATGCCGAAGACGCCGCACTCTTCACGCAGCCGGTCGTCGTCGAGATCGAGCCCGGCATCGCTTCGAGTTTCGGTCATCTCGCCCATCTCCTCATCGATCTCGCGAGCTTGGTCAACGGGTCTTGTCGCGGGTCAATTCTCGCAGGCCGGATCGGTCGGACGCTCGGTACCCGGCGGCTTCGCTGGGGGCGTCGAGGCCTGATCGCTGCCCCGGTGTCGGCTCACCCTCTTCCGGCTTTGGCTTCTTCAACCGCTTCAAGATGGTGCTTTCCGGGTCGTCCGGCAACATCGACATCAGCCAATCGCCCGTTCCTTGCAGCACCACCCGCGACTTGGCGCTACGAACCCAATCGGGCTGGCTGCGGTCAGGCACCAGCCACGCGAAGAACAGGAAGGCGATGACGACGATGATCAGCCCGCGCGCGAGCCCGAAGAGAAAGCCAAGGGTGCGGTCGAGCGCGCCGATACGGCTGTCCAGCACCATATCGGAGAACCGCACGGTGATGACGGACACGATCAGCAATGTGACCAAAAACGTGCCGCCGACGACCACCGCCGCCGCGATGATGTCGTTGTTGAAGTAGGACTTCGCGAACGGCAGCAGCTTGGCATAAAAGTAAAGCGTCACCACCGCCGCGATCAGCCAGGCGGCGATCGACAGGATCTCGCGCATGAAGCCGCGGATCATGGCGAGCAGGCCCGAAATCAGCATGACGCCGATCAGGATGATGTCGAGGAGAGTGATGGGCATGAGCGAGCTCGGATGCTCCGCGCTTTCAGGACGCCGCCGGTCGAATCGGCGAATGAAATCGTACCACCCTCCGCCCCTGCCGCCCGGGCGGCAAGCGCTGTCGCAGGATCGCCCCAACTTATTAATATTCCTGCCGTTATCGGCTCACCGGGAGATGGAATTGCGCCTTCCAAGCGGGCTCGGCAGTTCGGCCGCTGTATAGCTGGATGAGGCGGCGCCGTC
>JAFAHL010000357.1 GCA_019237215.1 Hyphomicrobiales bacterium
GCATCAGCTTGGTGAAGCCGGCGCCGAGCAGGACATAGACCAGGATGTTGTTGAACTGGGACAGGAACCGCATGAACGGCCCCCGCTTCTTGCCCTCCGGCAAGCGGTTGGGCCCGTACTTTTGCAGACGGCTTGCCGCGTCGTTAGCCGCGAGGCCTTTCGCGATGTCGGTGGCGAGACGCTTCACCACCTCGTCCACGGCCATCGCATGCCAGGGTGCGACCTCGCTAGCCGCGTTCGCATTTGCTGCTGTGCTCATGCTTGTGCTCCGATCCTGGCCGAGGATCGTGGGTTCCCAGTATCACTTTGACATGCTATTTTGTACGTAATACTGGATCGGTTCTGAGCTGTACTCCGAACCCTCGGAGGACCGCCATGTCCGTACCCTGCAAATTCGAGCGCAGCATTCTCAGCTACGACGAGCATGAGATCATCCTGCGCAGTCACCATCCTGAAATCTATGACGCCGCGCTTGATGACCTCAAGGCGCTGCGTCAGCGTCTGCGCGAGATGCGCGATAAGGAGCGCACCCTGGCGCGCGAAAATCGCCGTGCTGTGCGCGGAAAGGGGGCGCAGAGAGGCGCAAGCTTTCCGGGCGCAGCCGAGCACCCCCTGCGGCGCAAGCAAGTGTTCGCCGCCGCGTTGAAACGCGTGAACAGAGAGATCGATCGCATGCGCAAGCTCGAGGCGCGAACCGCGCATATCGAAGCGGCCCGCCGCGCTCTCGCCATGCGCCGTGCGGCTCAGTTTCCTACGCGTCCGCCGGCCGGTGACACGCCGAGCGAAGGCATGCGGGCGCTACCCAATCGACGGCGGCGTACAGGAGTTCCCCCCGCAAGGATCGGAAGTGTGTCGCAAGCGACAAAAAATGCGCAAGCCGCTCGCGACGCCCGCAGCAGATCCGTCCAGTGAACAAGGAGAATGGCAATGCTCTTCTTCGCAGAAGGCTTCACTTTCCGCAATTTCCTGGCCGACGTCTTCGCGGTGTTTATGTTCGTCCTCTGGTTTTGGCTGCTCATTATAGTCTTTGGCGACCTGTTCCGACGTCATGACATTTCCGGCTGGGTCAAGGCAATCTGGGTGATAGCCCTAATCGTGTTCCCCTATCTCGCCATATTCGCATACTTGATCACTCAGTCGAGAGGCATGGCCGAACGAAGCAGCCAGCAAGCTGCGCAGGCACGCGAGGAGCTACGGCGTGTGGTGGGCTTCAGCGCTGCCGACGAGATTGAGAAGCTCGATCGGCTCAAGAAATCAGGTTCAATCACCGATCAGGAGTTCGCGCGCCTTCGCGCCAAGCTGGTTGCGTAGGGTCAGTGGCGACACATCCTCCAGCAAGAAGTTCTACACTTGTTGAAGTTGGTGAAACAATTCGGGCCGGGATGGCGGCCTTCGCACGCGTATCTGGCGACACACCGCGCCTTGCACGAGCTATAGCATTGGTCGCCTTCCCGAGCGGACGAGGTAGCAACTGCGGCAAGTGCCATTGCCAGAAGTAAAAGCGCTCTGATTGGAATCGTAAGCACGGGGACCTCCGGGTTAAAAGTCTTGAGAACCTGTCAGCGGTCGGGCTTTCTTGCGATATCGAACTTCCTTTTGCGGAACTGCCGGTGGATGACAGGCGACACAAAAGCCAGGATGGTCGGCAACATGCTCCGGTTGGTCAAGCATGGGTCGCCTTAATCCGACCGCGAGAGGCATCGACGCATTCAAACGGACGAGGAGATTCCCCATGAGGGCCGCCGATGTCATGACTCCTGATCCGGTTTGCATTTCCCCCGACGCTTCGATCGCCGATGCCATCCGGGTGATGCTGGAGCGCAAGTTCAGCGGCTTGCCGGTCGTGGACGCACGCGGTTCCCTGGTTGGGATCGTGACCGAGGGCGATCTGCTACGCCGGACCGAAACTGGCACCCAACGCAAGCGGCCGAGTTGGATCGAATTTCTGATGGGTTCGGGTCGCCTTGCGACCGAGTACGTGCAAACGACCGGGCGCAAGGTCAACGATGTGATGACTCCGCAGGTGCGAACGGTCACCGAAGATGCCCCGCTCGACGAGATCGTCCATCTCATGGAGCGCCACCAGATTAAACGCGTGCTGGTGGTCCGCGACGGCAAGCTCGTCGGCATCGTGACCCGCGCCAATTTATTGCACGCGCTGGCGAGCGTTGCCGCCGAGACGAAGCCGGGGCCGGCCAGTGACACGTCCATTCGCGAGCGGCTCTATGCGGAGCTCAAGAGCCAGCGGTGGGCTCCAGTCGGCCTTATCAACGTCGTGGTGCGCAACGGAGTTGTGCACCTTTCGGGCACGCTGCTCGATGAGCGGCAGCGCGGAGCGATCCACGTGGCCGCAGAACGTATTCCCGGGGTCAAGGCCATCGAAGATCACCTCGTGTGGGTCGACCCCGTGTCCGGGATGGTCATGCCGGCATAAGAAGTCACCACGCCGCGGGGGAAAGCGGCTCTCCTTCGACGGTGACGCGCTGCGGCTGCAGCAATCGCAGCCGTCGATCGGATCCCACAGCCAATGTGTGGATGTAGAAACACGTGGCCATGTCGTCGGTCGCTTCCATCACCGGCGACGGCGCGGAAAGGATGGGGATGCCGCCGCATTCCCCGATCCAGTCGATGTGCCGGTGACCGTGCATCAGGACCGCCCGGCCGGCGAGCGGCTTGAGCCGCCGAACGAACCAATTACCGTTGATCAGGGCCGTTCCGACGCGCTCGGACAACGTCCTCGCCGGGCGTGGATACTCAACCACGTGATGATGAAGGACGACGATCCAACAGGCCTGCGGGTACTGCGCACACGCGATCTTAAAGCCACGCGCTTGATCGGCCGAGATCATCCCGAGCGCATTGGTGAAGGAGAAGTGCGTATCGGCGTTCGAGTCGAGCAGAATGATTCCGAGACCATCGTCCGTATCTGGCGGCAGCACCATCGGAAAGACGCTGGTCCACAATTCGGTCAGACGTTTCGACAGCCACGGCCTGCCGACGTCGGCGAAGGTTGCGATTTCCCCAAGATGCGGCTTGAGCGTGGATGCAAGCGTTGCGCCCAGACGTCCGCGTGCGCGATCCACCACGCGGACGCGCTCGCCTTGGAGGGCCCCCATCGCCGACAGGACGCGCAGTTTGCGCAGCCGCTTGTTCGGGCTGGTCGGCAGGTCGAGGCGCGCCGGATTGGCGCGGTCGACGATGTTGAGGTCGTGGTTGCCGGGAATGATCAGCATTCGATCCGCCAGGCGCGGATGACGCAGGACGGCGTCCAAGAATTCGGCCCATTCGCTCGAGCGACCGGCATCGGTCATATCGCCGCTCACCACGATGATGTCGAGCGGATCGCGCGCGTGCAACACTTCCAGCTCTGTCAGCAGCCGTCTCAGCCGCTCGTTGCCGCGCGGCCCCGATCTGCCGCTTTCCAGGCGGAAGCCGTAACGTTCGCCCACGACGTGGAGGTCCGATAGATGCGCGATGCGCCACGTGCGGCCATCGGTGGGGCGTTCGTCGAAATGCTCGAGGTCGCGGGGCTGCGCCATGGTCGCGTCTGCGATCCCCCAGACGAGCGCAGCCGCCGCGAGATAGGCGGTAACCAGCACCACGGTGTTGGCCAGGGCCACGGCTGCCAGATGGCGCAGCGTTCCCACTCCGGCCGCGCCCCGCAACAGGTCCGCATGCGGCAAGACCAGCGCCAGCACGAGCAGTGCGACGGCGCAGATCATGCCCCCAGACACCAGGGCCGCGGCCGCGCGCAGTTTCGCGCGCTGGACTTTTGTTGCCCGCACCGGCAGCAGCCGCTCGGCGATCTGGCGAAACGCCTCGCGGCAAACGGCGTAGGCGGGCTGGACGGCGAGCGAATTGAGCGACCAGAAACTGTTCTCGGCCAATCGCAACAACCGACGTCCACCGAACCAGCCCACGACGCCGATGATGACGAGCAGAATCGCCGGCCAAAGGCTTGTGAGCCCGCTTGCCAGCTTGCTCGAAAGCTTGCCGAACCAGATCGCAGCGACGATCGGCGCGATGCCCAGCGCCCAACTCGGTATGACGACGAGGAGAGTGAAAGCCAACGCCAGCTTCGGCAGGCTGATTTCCGCCAGCAGGCTGCCGGCAAGCGACAGCAGCGAGCGGCGCTTGGAACTCGACGCGTCATCCTCGATGTCGCCGTGGCGAGGATCGATGGCCGGCCTCAAGCAGACCTCCTAGGACGTGCGATGGTTCCGATAAAGCCGGCCGTTTGACCCCTAGCCCATCTGCGTCGCGGTTGCAAAGATGGAGGGGAAAGCGAGGATGCGCCACGTCCATGGCGCGCGCGTGCGGCGGCAAACAAGGCTCGACGCAAGCTGATTTGAGGCAAGAAGATTGGCCAGACCCTCCATGCGCGGGGCTTTCGTCCTGCCCGCCGCGTTGGTTGCGGCGCTCCTTCCCGCGGTGTTTGGGCCGGCGGTCGCAGAGACCTATCCGACTCGCCCGATCACGCTCGTGGTTCCGTTCGCGCCCGGCGGCAGCGCCAGCACGATGGCGCGCAGCGTCGCCGACAAGATGAGCGCGACGCTCGGCCAGCAAATCGTCATCGACAACCGCGGCGGCGCCGGCGGGACGGTCGCGACGCGCGCGGTCGCGAAGGGCATGCCCGACGGCTACACCATCGTGGTGACCACCAGCGCGACGGTCGGGACGTCGCCGAGCCTGCTTCACAATCTCGGCTACGATCCGCGCCGGGATCTCGATCCGATCGGCCTGATCGCGGCCACGCCCAACGCGATCGTGGTGCATCCGAGTTTCCCCGCGCGCGCGCTCGCCGAACTGATCAAGATCGGCAAGGAGACCACCACTCCCATTCCCTACGGCTCGCCCGGCACCGGCACGCTCAACCACCTCACGGTCGAGCTTCTCGCCTACCGGACCGGGATGAAGCTTTCCCATGTTCCGTACAAGGGCGCCGCGCCGGCGCTCAACGATTTGCTCGGCGGCCATATCGGTGTGCTGATCAGCGCGATCCCCAACGCCCACAGCCACCTGGTCGCCGGCACCATCCACGGGCTCGCGGTGACCGGCGCCAAGCGTTCCGCGCTGATCCCGGCGGTGCCGACATTCGCGGAGGCTGGACTTGCCGGCTATGACGTGCCGCTGCGATGGGGCCTCGCCGCGCCGGCGGGCACGCCGCGCGCGGTCATCGACACGCTCAACCGGGCGCTCAACGCTGCGCTCATGACCGGCGAGGTGCGCGAACGCCTTGCCATCGAAGGCGCCGAGCCACAGCCCACCACGCCGCAGGAGTACGCCGCCATCATCGACCGCGAGCTGACGATGTGGTCCGACCTGGTGAAAGCCGTCGGCATCAAACCCGAATGAGGGCTGATTTTCCGCTCGAGCCAAACCGCTTCGGCCACAGTCCAGTTAGGCAATGATTGCGGCGTTGTGGCGAACTGGCTCCGAAGCCCTAAGCGCAGCGGCGAGCCCTTCCCTCGAGTCAGCGCATAGCCGGATCGATCAGGATTGCGCTCGCCGCAGGCAAGATGGTCAGGCAGCCTGTACATTTTTGTCCGAGATGTGGGCGCGTTGCGCCAAGCCACGGCCGAACGAGATGTTCTCGCCAGGCGTCTCGTAGAGCGTAATCAAGAGATCATCCGGCGAGATTCCGGCCGCCGCGACGACGCCGTCGTTCAAGGCCTTCAGCAGCGCCAGTCGCTTCTCCCTCGGACGGCCGGAGATGAAGGTGAGTTCAAGGATGATGAGGTCATCGGAGTAGTCGAGTCCGAGGAATGACGGCGTGTGGAGGAATTGGCCGCGCGGCAAAACGTGGATGATTTGGAAGAAATCTTCGGGCGGAATGCCCAATGCGCTGATCAGGCCATTTTGCACCGCGCCCGATACTTTGCGCAGGCGAGCCTCGTTGTAGCGGCCTTCGAGGGCGTGGATCTTGGCGACTGGCATTTGCGGTCTCCTTCCGTTGTCGTCATTTCAAGCGAGCGGGTGCGCGCACTCAACCGCGCTCCGGCGCTGCCCTTGGGGCGGCATTTTGCCCATGGGTTGACAAGAGCGTATATGCGCCTACCTAGGAGTATATACATCTTTGTCAAGGACCGGAAATTCGATGAAGACCGCGAATAGCTTGCCGCCAGCCGAGGAGTGCAATTGCTTCGCCGTGCGCGCGGCGGCAAGGCACGTGAGCCAATCTTACGACCGGTTCTTGGCACCGGCCGGCCTGCGCACGACCCAATACTCGATCCTCGCGAGGCTCAAACGGAAGGGCCCGGTGACGATCAACGCGCTTGCCGAGGAGATGGTGATGGATCGCACCACGCTCGGGCGCAATATCCTGCCGTTGCAGCGGGACGGCCTGATCGCGATCAAATCTGCGGCATCGGACCGCCGGGCCAAGGAGCTGCGCCTGACCAAAGCGGGCGAGAACCGTCTGCGGGAGGCGCTCGAGGGCTGGTCACAGGCGCAAGCGCGATTTGAAGTCGCGTTCGGTGAAAAGCGCGCTGCCGAGCTGCGCGAACTGCTCCGGACCGCCGCAGCGAGCGAATTCACACCGCCGACTCAATCCACCAATCGGTGATGCGATGCATCAACGTCAAGACCATATGCCCGGCCTTGGAAGCGTATGCGGAACGCGGGCGCGACCTCCTGATCCAGGAATTTGGTTCATGGATGACGGGAATTCGTTGCCGCTCATTGGGACAAGAGACCAGGCCTATCTAATGGCTCGCCCTGCTGTGAGGAACGGCGAGTTTACGCGGAGCCAGCCAACGTCGCTCATCCGCAACATCGCAAGATGAGGCACAGCCATGGGCATCGTTCGATTTGCGCTGAGATTTCCGTACACCTTCTACGGCCTGGCCGCGTTGATTCTATTTCTCGGAATCTCGGCGATTGGCGTCATGCCGATCGACATCTTCCCGGAAATCAACATTCCGGTGGTCAATGTGATCTGGCAATACACGGGTCTAAGCACGCCGGAGATGGAGCAGCGCGTTTCCACCTACAGCCAGTACGCGATCAGCACAAGCGTGTCCGGCATCAAGAATATGGAAGCGCAGACACTCAACGGCATTTCGGTCCAGAAGATCTTCTTTCAACCGGACGTCAATATCGATCTCGCCATCGCACAAATCGTTTCCGCCACGAATTACATACGCGTGCTGCTGCCCGCTGGAATCCAGGCACCCATAGTCGTGAGCTACAACGCCTCGAGCATTCCGGTCCTGCAGCTCAGCCTGGCCTCCGACAATCTCAATGAGCAGAAGCTCTACGATTACGGCTACTACAACCTGCGCCAGCAGCTCGCCCCCGTGCCGGGCGTCACGTTCCCGACTCCGGACGGCGGAAAATACCGACAGATCATGGTCGATATCGATCCGACCAAGCTGCAGGCCAAGGGCTTGACGCCGACGGACGTCGTCAACGCGGTCAACGCCGAGAACCTCACGCTGCCGTCGGGCTTGGCCAAGATCGGCGACAAGCAATACACCGTGCTCACCAACCAGATGCCCACGACCATCGAGGCGCTCAACAACATTCCGGTCAAATTCGTGAACGGCGCAACGGTGTTTGTGCGAGATGTCGGACAGGTACGTGATGCCTCGGCGGTACAGCAAAATATCGTCCGCCAAAACGGCCAACGCTCGGTCTTGCTGAGCGTGATCAAGAACGGCAATGCTTCGACGCTCGCCGTCGTCAAGGGGGTCCGCAAAGTTCTGGAGACGGCTCGCGCGGCGGCGCCTCCCGGGCTCGCTATCAACGAATTGTTCGATCAAGCAAAGCTCGTCTCGGACTCGGTCGCGAGCGTGGTGAGGGAGGGGGCGATCGCCGCCGGGCTCACCGCGCTGATGATCCTGCTGTTCCTCGGGTCATGGCGGTCGACCCTCATCGTCATGATTTCGATTCCGCTTTCGATCTTGACATCGATTATCGTGCTCCACTTCCTCGGCGAGACCATCAACACGATGACGCTCGGCGGCCTTGCGCTCGCCGTGGGCATCCTCGTCGACGATTCAACGGTGACGATCGAGAATACTCATCGCCTGCGTACTGAAGAAGGATACAATCTCGCCGCGGCCACGCTGCAGGGGTCCGCCGGCATCGCCGTGCCGACACTGGTCTCGACGCTCGCCATCAGCTGCGTGTTCACGTCGGTGGTGTTCCTCGAGGGACCGGCCAAATTCCTGTTCACGCCGCTCGGATACGCCGTCGTATTCGCAATGCTGGCGTCCTATGGCCTGTCGCGAACGCTGACGCCGATCACCATCGGCCTCCTTCTCAAAGGCGAGCATCACGGGGCGTCGGACGGCGCTGCGCGCGGCTTTTTTGCCCGCATCCACGGCGCGTTCGAGCGCGGCTTCGAGCGCCTGCGTGAAGCTTATGTCGACGTGCTTAGGCTGTTGCTTGCGCGGCGGTTCATTGTCCCGATCGCCGCCGTCCTGATCGTCGCATTGGGAGCCGTCATGCTGACGCTGACCGGCCGCGATTTCTTTCCAGCCATCGACGGAGGGCAAATCAAGCTCCACGTTCGCGCGCCCGCCGGCACCCGCATCGAGGCGACCGAAGCCGTTTTCGAGGCGGTCGAGAACAAGATTCGCGAGGTCATTCCCGAGCGGGAGCGAGACCTCATCGTCGACGACATCGGCATACCCCAACGTACCTATAACCTGGCGTTCACCGACGGTTCGACCATCGGCCCCAATGACGGCGTGATCCTGGTGGCCCTCAAGCAGGGGCACGCACCGACCGCCGATTATGTAGGCAAACTACGCGAAGCATTGCCGGCCGTATTTCCGGAAGTGACGTTCTACTTTCAGGCGGCGGACATGGTCACCCAAATCCTCAACTTCGGACTGCCGGCGCAGATCGACGTGCGGACGGTCGGCCGGGATCGCGCGACCAACCTGCGGGTGACGCAGGAGCTGCGGCGGCGCATTGCCGCAATTCCCGGAATTGTCGACGCGCATCTGCAACAGGAAATCGACGGTCCGGCATTCATGGCCGCAATCGATCGCGCCCGTGCGCTGCAGTTCGGGCTGAACGCGCAGAGCATCGCCAATGACATCAACATAAGCCTGAGCTCTTCCGCGCAGGTCACACCGAACTTCTGGACCGATCCGGCATCGGGAATTCCGTATTACATCGCGGTGCAGACGCCGCAGCATCAGGTGAGCTCGCTGGGCGAACTCGGCAACACGCCGGTTTCGACCAAAATCTCTTCCACAGGTTCTCCAGTGCCGGGGCTCTTGAGCAACGTCGCGAAGCTCAGCCGCGACGGCGTCCCGACCAATTTGAATCAAACGAACATTCAGCCGGCTTACGACGTCTACGCCAGCGTGCAGGGTCGCGATCTCGGCGGCGTCTCCGAAGAGATCAGCAAGATCGTCGCGGAGCTGAAAAACGAGCTCAAGCCGGGCAATTCGATCGAGGTTCGCGGCCAGATCCAAAGCATGCATGATTCTTTCAGGAACCTCGCGTTCGGATTGCTGTTCGCCGCCGTGTTGGTCTATCTGCTCATGCTCGTGAATTACCAGAATTTCGGCGATCCATTCGTCGTGATCCTGGCGCTTCCTGCGACGCTGTGCGGAATTGTTACGATGCTGTTCATCACGGGGACGAGCTTGAGCGTGCCCTCGCTGATGGGGGCCATCATGGCAGTCGGGGTAGCCTCGGCGAATTCCATTCTGCTCGTCACCTTCGCGCGGGAACAGCAGCTCGCCGGTAAGACGGCGTTCCAGGCCGCTATCGAGGCGGGACATACCCGCATTCGGCCCGTGCTGATGACGGCGTCGGCGATGATCGTCGGCATGATCCCGATGGCGATCGGCGCCGCGGGCGAGGAACAGAATGCGGCGCTGGCGCGCGCGGTGATTGGCGGCCTGCTGTTCGCGACGCCAACGACGCTGCTGATCGTGCCTTATCTGTTTGCCATGCTGCGAAGCCGCAACGACGGCAAGGCGGCCAATGGCGTATTCGAGGAGCTTCCCAATGTATGAGGTCGATACCCACGATCGCGCCGGCGAATCGGCCATCGGCCGCGAAGTCGGGACAGCGCCGAAGGAGCACCCGGTTAGGCCGCGGTGGGGCCGCGTTCTGTTCGGCCTCGGCGCGTTCTTGTTGCTGGCCGGAGGCCTGGCTTTCGGCGCGTCCCGCTCCTACTCGCAGCAGCGCGTGGTCATGGCGACCGCGGAGCAGATTCGCAATTTCCTGCCGAGCGTGCGCGTGGCGATCGTGCAGCCGAGCGATGCGACCGTGCTCGTGACATTGCCCGCAACCACGTCCGCGTTCTCGGTTGCGAACATGTTCGCTCGCGCGAGCGGTTATATCGACAAGCGCTACGTCGACATCGGCGATCGGGTGAAAGAAGGGCAGCTGCTGGCCGAGATCGTCGCGCCTGAGCTCGATCATCAGATCGCCCAGGCCGAGGCCACGCTGGGCCAGCTCAGAGCCGCCGTGGAGCAGGCGCAAGCAAACAAGAACTTGGCGCAGGTGACTTGGGACCGGGACAAGGGGCTGGTCGAGAAAGGCTGGGTCACTCCGCAGCAGGGCGATATCGACCGGTTTACGTTGAACGCGCGGGAGGCCGCAGTCGACGTTGCCCAGGCCAACGTGGCGGCGCAGCAGGCGCAACTGAACGTGCTTTATCAGCAAAAGGCCTATCAGCGCGTCGTCGCCCCGTTCGACGGCGTCGTCACTCAGCGCAATATCGACGTGGGGGACCTGGTGCACGCCGATACGACAACCGGCACGTTCATGTTCACCATCATGCAGAGCAACGTGATCCGCGCCCAGGTGTTTGTCCCGCAGGACTCCGCATTCGGGTTGGGCCCCGGGGTTGATGCCGTCGTGCGCGTTCCTGAAATTCCAGACCGCACGTTCCCGGGCAAGGTGGCGCGAATCGCCGATGCGCTGCAGCCGGGCACGCGCACGCTGCTCACCGAAGTCGACATCCCCAATCCCGATGGGACGCTGACCGCCGGGGTGTACTGCACGATCGAGCTCCGCGTCCCGCGCAAGACGCCGAGCCTTTTAGTGCCGGCGGATGCCATCATCTTCAACCGTAATGGGTTGCAGGTCGCCGTGATCGAGGATGGCACGGCGCATATCCGCAAGGTGTCGGTGACGCGCGATTTGGGCACGCAGGTGGAAGTCGGCGACGGGGTCAAGCAGGGCGACCAGGTTATCGTCAACCCGCCCGTGAGCCTTGTCGAAGGCAGCAAGGTGAGGGCTCGCGCCGAGTCGGCGACACCAAGAACGTAGGCTCGGCGGTCACGGCCGCGTGCACTCGTGGCCAAGCCGTTTTACCCGCGTCCATAGCCCGGCCTCAAGGGCGTTTACGCCCGTCTTCGCTATAGACGGGCGAACGCCCTTAACGACGCGCCATGCGCGGGAATCGCGCTAGAATGGGTCGACGGTGGGAAACGCGCGAATGCCAAAGCACAGGCCTCGACTCGACGTGTTGCTGGCGGCGGCGCTAATCGCGGCGCTCGCGACGCAGGCGGCGCCCGCATGCGCGCAGGATTACCCGACCCGGCCGATCACCCTGATCGTCCCCTACGCCGCCGGCGGCGGCAACGATTTGATGGCGCGCACCGCCGCCGAGAAGATGAGCAAGACCCTCGGCCATCAAATCGTCATCGAGAATCGCGGCGGCGCGGGCGGCAGCATCGCCACCCGGGCGATCGCCAAGGCGGCGCCCGACGGCTACACCCTCGGACTCGGCGGCACCGGCACGCTCGCGATCAATCCGACGCTCTACGGCAATGTCGGCTACGACCCGCGCAAGGATTTCGCGCCGGTCGGCCTCATCGCCACCAGCGCGCTCGTGGTCTGCGTGCACCCTGCGCTCTCCGCGCGCTCCATCGCGGAGCTGATCGCGCTCGCGAAGACGCAGCCGGAGAAGCTCAACTACGCCTCCGCCGGCACCGGCAGCGGCATCCATCTCGGCACCGAGTACTTCGCGACCATGGCCGGCATCAAGCTCACCCACATTCCCTACAAGGGCAGCGCCCCGGCGCTGACCGATCTCGTCGGCGGGCATGTCGCGATCTATTTCAGCTCGCTGCCGCCGGCGCTCGGGTTGGTGAAGGAAGGCAAGGTGCGCGCGCTGGCGGTGACCGGCGCCAAGCGGTCGCCCATTTCTCCGGAGCTGCCGACGGTGGCGGAAGCGGCGCTGCCGGGCTATGAGACGGTGCTGCACTATGGGATCGTGGCGCCCGCGGGCACGCCTCGGCCGATCATCGACACGCTCGGCGCGGCATTGCGGGCGGCGGTGATGTCCGATGATCTCAAGGCGCGGCTGGCCGACGACGGCGCCGAGCCGCTCGCGTCGACGC
>JAFAHL010000067.1 GCA_019237215.1 Hyphomicrobiales bacterium
CGGCGGCTTCACCGGCACCTATGGCTGGCGGGCCATTCTGCTCGAACCGTCGGCGCGAGTCTTCGCGCTGTGGGAGCATGAAAACGCGTATACCGACAGCCTTGGCACGTTGCAACCTGACCGCAATTTTGCAACCGGCCGCGCCAGTGGCGGCGTCAAGGTGAGTTATCCGTGGGCCTGGTCGAGCACGACGAACGTCGCGCCTTACCTGGGCCTCTACGGCGACTACTATTTCTCAAGGGACGACGCGACGACCGTCGGCCTCACCACCGTGCCGCTCCTGCAAGGATGGGCCGGGCGCGTAACGGGAGGCGTGGCCATGACCTTCGGTCGCGGCGCGCTCAGCGCTGGCGGCGAATACGCCGGTATCGGCAGCGACTTCCACATCTGGACTTGGCGGGCGCGCGGGACCGTGGCGTTCTGACTGTGGCCGTACGATCGCGGCTAGTAGCTCAGCTGCACCGGAAGGTTGAGCGCCCCGCCCTTGTAGGCAAAGGCGGCGCTGGCGAAGCTCGGCGGCCCGAAGGTCGAGGATGGATTGTTCGAGAAGCCGTAGCCGTGCTTGGGCTTGCCGAACAGGCCGGTCTCCATCTGCGTCTCGTTGTGCTCGGCGTGGAAGACGGCAACCGCATAGGTCCCCGCCGGAATAGCGCCGAACACGCAGGTCGCTTGTCCGCTCTTGATCGGCGCCACCGCGCCGCGCATTTCGCGGCCCGGCTCGCGGAAGCCGTCGGCGGAGGAATAGAGCCCGCAGCGCACCGACCCGCTGTCGTTGCGGACACCGGTGACCGAGACGCTTAATTTCCCCGACGATTGCGCGCTCGCTCCGGTTGCAAGCGCGAGAACGAGGACGAGGGGGAAAAGCAGCGTCCGCATCCGATACCTCCAGTTGTTGCGCGTCATTTGGCCTTGTCGAAGGCGACGCCGAAGCCGAGCAGGGGCAGGCTCATCTCGACCGGTTTCTTGTTGGCGTCCTGCACGGCGATTTTGAGGTCGCTGCCGGTTCGCATGGCGGCAATGAGCTTGTCCGTGAGCGTCATGGTGACGAAGCAACCGACATTGGTGCAGGTCTGGATCGATTGCCGTTCGGCGGCGCCGTTGTCGACCTTGACCAGAACCGGCTCGGTGAGATTGAGGCCGAGCGGGAGCGTAATTATCATCGCCGCGCTCTTGCCGTCGGGCGCGGGCCGCACCAGCACCGATACCACCAATTGCCGGGTCTCGCGGTGGAAGACCTGCTGGACGGCACGACAGTCGAGCGTCTTGCCGTCGCCCGAGCACTCGACCCGCCACGCAGCCGGCGGCCCGTCCGGCGCTTGCTGCGCCAGCGCGGATTGCGCGGCGGCGATGAAGAGGCTCAACGCGATCGCGACGGCCGTCGTCTCGGCGCGCTTGCCCGCCGCTGAGGCATGGCGGCTTGCAGGCATGGGGCAGGCTCCTCGATTGCGACGGCGATGGCACAAGGCGGTCGGCGATCCGTTTAAAGCATGCTTGCCGCTGGTTCGATAGCCTGTCCGCCGTATTGGTCATTGCGCGGCCTTGGCCGGCCCAATACACTGAGCGGCAACCGATGGAACCACGGATTCTGCAGCGATCCCCCGCTTCATAACGCATCCCCGCTTCATAACGCAGGGTGGAAACATGAATATCCGCGAAACGGCGCCTCGACCCACCGAGCTCGAGAAGTTTTCCACGCGTACCGACACCCGCGACTATCTCGCCAAGGCCGCGCCGACGAAGGAGAAGCTCAAGGATTGGCTGGTCGTCGACGTCGACGCCCACGTCAACGAGACGGCGTTCTGGTCGGAAGTGACCGACTGCATCGACAACGACGTGCTGCGCTACATCGCCGAGGCGTTTCGCGACCGCGGCCCCGCGCCCGGCCTGTTGAACGCCAATGGTCCGCTCTACCAGGACGTTGCCGGCCGCATCATGCACCAGCAGAGACTCGCCGAGCCGACGCCGCCCGGGCTTCATCGTCAAGTGCAGCTCAGCCAGCGCGCCATGGATGCGATGGGCATCGATTACATGGTGGTGTTCCCGACGCCGATGCTTTCGCTCGGCATGCATCCGCAAACCGACGTCGAAGTGGCGCTCGGCAACGCGTACAATCGCTGGCTGATCGAGCAAATCCTGCCGCAGGACAAGCGCCAGAAGGCGTTGCTCTATCTGCCGTTCAACGATCCCGATGCCTGCGTGGAGACGGTCGAGCGCTTCGCCGACGCGCCGGGCGTGGTCGGCTTTTCCGTCACCTCCACCCGTCACAAGCCGGTCTGGCACAACTCCTACATGCGGCTCTACGCGGCGCTGCAGGAGTCGGGCAAGCCGCTCGGCTTCCACGCCGGCTTTACCTGGGCCGATCCGTCGTTCCAGCAGCTCAACCGCTTCATCGGCATGCACTCGTTATCGTTCGCGCACTTCAACATGGTCCATATGACCAATTGGGTGCTCAACGGCCTGCCCGAGCGCTTTCCCAAGCTCAACGTGATCTGGATCGAGAGCGGCCTTGCCTGGGTTCCGTTCGTCATGCAGCGGCTCGACTCCGAATACATGATGCGCACGTCGGAATGCCCGCTGCTTAAGCGCAAGCCGAGCGAGTACATCCAAGAGATGTACTTCACGAGCCAACCGCTCGAGCGCAGCAACATGAAGCTGACGCAGGCAACCTTCGAGGCGATCAGAGCCGACACCCAGTTGCTCTACGCGTCGGATTGGCCGCATTGGGATTTCGATGCGCCCAGCTCGATCACCAAGCTGCCGTTCCTCAAGGAAGAGGCCAAGCGCAACATCCTGGGACTCAATGCCGCGCGGCTGTTCGAGCTCGAGGTGCCGCCGGCAAAGTCGGGGGTGAAGGCGCCGCCGGTCGCCGTTCCGGCGGAATGAGCGCGGTCGGTCGGGCTCTCGTGAGGTCGGCATGAGTTCATCCGCGGGCACGGATGATGTCGCCGGCGCCGAGCGCGGCGGGGCGTTCTGCTCGGCGGTGGATGACGCACTCAAGAGCGGCAAGCCGGACGCCGTGCCGGACGAAAGCCTGCAGCGCGTGCTCTCGGCCGCGGTCAGGCTCTATGCCGCCAAATCGGAAGACCGTGAGCGCGAGCTTGCGCCGTTCGGCGACAGACCCGTGAACGCAACCGAGGCGGTGACCGCGATCTGCGCGATCATGCGCGCGGCCGACCTCAACTTCTTCGATCTTCAAATGTGGTACCGCCGCGGCGAACGCGAATGACGGCGCAAGCACGACGTGGGTGAAGCGATGAACGAGATCATGGTGGGCGAACTCAGCGAGTTCGCGGAGGGCGGGTACCGCGTGCTGCGGGTCGATACCTTCGAGTTTGGAATTTTTCGGGAAGGCGACCGCCTGGTGGCCTACGAAAATCATTGTCCGCACGACGGCGGTCCGGTCTGTCAGGGCAAGGTGATCCCGCGCGTCGAGGAGGAGCTTGCGCCGGACCAGACCAGCCGCGGCCTGCGTTTCTCCAAGAAGCGCAACATCGTCTGCCCCTGGCACGGCTGGGAATTCGACATCGAG